>CAIKKV010000642.1 GCA_903828035.1 uncultured bacterium | reverse complement strand
TGGACCTGGTGATCCACTCCCTGTATTCCAAGAAGGAGATTTTCCTTCGCGAATTGATTTCAAACTCCTCGGACGCCATCGATCGCGCCCGGTTCGAGTCGCTGACCCATCCCGAGTGGCAGCCGAAGGATAACGCCTGGGCCATCCGCCTGGCGGTGGACAAGGACGCCCGAACGCTGACGATCAGCGATAACGGGATCGGCATGAATGCCGAGGAGCTGGACGCGAATATCGGCACGATCGCCAGCTCGGGCACGCGCAAATACCTGGAAGCGCTCCGGGAGCAGCAGGGCAAGGGGCTTCCCGAACTGATCGGGCAGTTCGGCGTTGGGTTTTATTCCGCGTTCATGGTGGCGGACCGTGTGTCCGTGGTGACGAAGCGGATGGGTGGCGGGCCGGCGTACCGGTGGGAGTCCACGGGGGACGGCCGCTACACCGTTGAGGAGGTGGAGCGCTCCGAGGCGGGATCCGATGTGATCCTGCATTTCCGCGACGGCATCGAGGAGTTCCTGGACGAATGGCGTCTGAAGAGCCTGGTCCGGCATTACTCGGATTACATCGCCTTCCCCGTGTATTTGAAGGACGAGGTGGTCAATTCGCAAAAGGCCATCTGGCGGAAAGCCAAGGCGGATGTGACCGACGAGGAGTACCAGGAGTTCTACAAGCATGTCAGTCATGAAGCCGGGGCGCCGCTCAAGGTGATTCACTACGCGGCGGAAGGAACCTCGGAGTTCCGCGCCTTGCTGTTCATTCCGGCCACCATGCCCATGGACCTGCTGATGCCCTCCCCGGAGCGCGCGTCGGGCATTCATCTTTACGTGAAGAATGTGTTCATTACCGACGCCTGCCGCGAATTGTCGCCGCCGTACCTGCGCTTCCTCCGCGGCGTGGTCGATTCCAGCGATGTGCCGTTGAACGTCTCGCGTGAGATGTTGCAGGATAATGCGGACATCCGCCGGATTCGCAAAAGCCTGGTTAGCAAGGTGCTCAACAGCCTGGCCGAGATGCGCGACCAGGAGGCGGACAAGTACCAGGCCTTTTACGGCGAGTTCGGCCCGATTCTCAAGGAAGGGCTCCACTTCGACTTCGAAAACCGCGAGAAACTGCTGGATTTGATGCTCTTCGAGTCCACCGCCGAGGAGTCCGGCCGGCGGATTTCGCTCAAGACGTATGTGGCGCGGCTGAAGGAGGGGCAGAAGCAGGTCTATTTCCTGGTGGCCGAGTCCGCTCCGGTGGCGCGCCAGTCTCCGTTGCTGGAAACATTCCGGGCCCGCGGGGTGGAGGTGCTGCTCCTCACCGATCCGGTGGACTCCTGGATCGAGGAGGCGCTGGAAAAATACGGGGAGTTCGCCTTCCAGGCGGTTCATCGCGGGGATGTGGAGCTCCCTCCGGTCGGGAAGGATGACGACAAGGCGAAGGCGGAGCCGGAGTCGGGAAAGGATCTTCCGGAGCTGCGCGAGATCCTGAAGGCGAAGCTGGCGGATTTCGTCAAGGACGTGCGTCTGTCCAAGCGCCTGACCGATTCGCCCTGCTGCCTGGTGACCGATTCGGAAGGGATGACGCCCGGGATGGAGCGGCTGATGAAGGCGATGCATCATCCCGTGCCGGAAGGGAAGCGGATCCTGGAGATCAATCCGTCGCATCCCGCGGTCAAGGGGCTGGAGGCTATCCGCGCGGCCTCTGCCGGCGATTCACGCCTGGCGGACGGCGCCGAGCTGCTCATGGGGCAGGCCCTGCTGGCGGAAGGCACGCTGCCCAAGGATCCGGTGCGGTTTTCCCGGCTGGTGTCCAGCCTGATGGCGCCGAAGGCTTAATCGATAATTTCAGTCTGGGGCAACAGGGTCCGGATTTTCTGCTTTTCAGCATCGGACAGGGCGTTGCCTTTCAGGTAAAGGCGCTTCAGGTTCTTCAATTGTCCGATCGACTCGGGCACGCTCTCGAGCTTGTTGTTGTTCAGGCGCAGGAAGCTTAGCGCCTGCAAACTGCCGATTTCGGCCGGAAGCGTCTTGAGCTGATTCCGGTCCAGGTTGAGATAGGTTAACCGGGCAAGGCTGCCCACGGTCGGAGGCAGTTCCGTCAGGGCGTTATCCGCGAGGTACAGGACCTGGAGGTTCGGGATCAGCGAGGGATCCGGGAAAACGGAGATCTTGTTTTCGCTCAGGTCCAGCCAGTTCAGGGCGGGCAGGGAGGCCAGGCAGTCGGCCGGCGCGGCCTGAATGCCCGTGTTGCGGAGGCTGATCTGGGCCAGGGATTTGAACGCGCCCATCTCCCCCGGCATGCGGGTCGCGAGCGTCTGGTCGTGAAGATCAAGGAACTCAACGGCAGCCGGGTCTTTCAGCCCCTCCAGCGAGGTGGCGGTAACGGGGCGATGGGGCGCCTTTTGGGGGAAACAGCCGGCCGCGGCCAAGGCCAGGGCGACGATCAGACTTTGACGCATCAACATAATCAAACCTCCTGCGAATCGCGAACCATCATAGGGACTGCGCGGGGAAAGCTCAAGCTACAAAATGTTGGTCGAGCCGCTTGCATGATGCAGGGGGAACCGGTAAGATAACCCTATTTGGTCAGACACAAGGGACTGGTGATATGAGTGAACACGCCTGGATCGCGATCCTTGACTACGGGTCTCAATATTCGCAGCTGATCGCGCGCCGGATTCGCGAGATGCACGTTTACTCGGAGCTGGTCCGCTATAACATCTCCGCCGCCGACCTGGCCGCGCGCAAGCCGGCGGGCATAATTTTGTCCGGCGGGCCGGCCAGCGTGCTGGAGGAGAAGGCCCCGCTGTGCGATCCCGCCATCTATGACCTGGGCATTCCCATCCTGGGCATCTGTTACGG
>CAIKKV010000641.1 GCA_903828035.1 uncultured bacterium | reverse complement strand
CTATCCGGCTCACCCTAACCCCGAGATCACGGAGCCCTGATGAACCGACTCTTGCTCGCCCTCTCGTCCGGAATCCTGGCCGCCAGCGCCCTTCTCGCCGCCCCGGCGCCGACCGCCCTGAAGCTCCCCGCCTTCCTGAGCGCCCACATGGTCCTGCAGCGGGACATGCCTGTCCCTATTTGGGGCCTGGCCGCGACCGGCCAGGAGGTTACCGTCGAGTTCGCGGGGCAGAAAAAGACCGCCAGGGCCGACGACCAGGGCCGGTGGCGGGTGACCCTGGACCCCCTGGCCGCCTCGGCGGAATCGCGGACCCTCACCGTCAGCGCCCTTCCCGCCAAGGGGGAAAAGCAGAAGCTGGAACTGGACGACGTCCTCGTGGGCGACGTCTGGGTCGGCGCGGGCCAGTCCAACATGGCCCAAACGGGCATGGGATACACAAACGACCCGGTTCTCGTGGCCAACGCGAAGGAATCCTACCCCCTGCTGCGCCTGGCAACCGCCAACAAGAGCTGGAGCCTCGCCTCCTCGAACGCCAACCCGCGCTTCTCGGCGCTCCTCTTCTCCTTCGGCGTGCCGTTGCAAAAGGAAATCAAGGTGCCCGTCGGGCTGATCGTGGGCGCCGTTGGCGGCACGCCCTCCGGCTACTGGCTCAGCAAGGAAGCCTACGAATCCGACGCGGGCTGCAAAGCCGAGGTGGAGAAAGCCGCCGCCGCGTTCGTCCCCTCCCAGTACGAGGCTCAGTGCGCCACCCTCATGCAGGCCTGGACGCAGAGCGTGGCCGTGGCCACCAAGGCCGGAGCCCCGGCGCCCGCCCAGCCGAAAATGCCGCTCAAGCCCGGCGAAATCCAGGCGGCAAGGCTCGGCTATCTCTACGACGCGCATATCAAGCCGCTCATTCCCTACGCCATCAAGGGCGTGCTGTGGGACCAGGGCGAATCCGGCACAGCCATCGGCGGGGTCAACCAGGACACGCTGATGAACGCCCTGATCCGCGGCTGGCGCAAGGAGTGGGGACAGGGCGACTTCCCCTTCCTCTACGTTCAGAAGCCCAGCGGCGGCGGGTGCGCCTGGGATCCGGCGGATCCGGTGACAGCCAAAGCCGAACCGCTCGCCGCCCTTCCGCGGACGCCCGCGTTCAGCGGCTCTTACCGCGAAACCCACCTGCGGATCAGGCTCATCCCCGGGACTTTCATGGTGACCAGCAGCGACCTGGGCTCCGGCACCCATCCGGTCTGCAAGTCCGGCTACGGGGCCCGCGCCGCGCGCGTGGCGCTGGGCGCGGTCTATGACCGCCCCCTGGAAATCTATGGCCCCACGCTGGCGGCAAACGTCGTGGAAGGCGGCAAGGTGCGCCTGACCTTCGACCACGTCGGCCAGGGCCTGGCCTTCCCGGCCAACGCCCCCGCCAACGGCGCCGGCCCCGCCGTGTTGCAGGGCTTTGCCGTGGCCGGCACGAACAGGGTGTTCCAGTGGGCCGCCGCCGTGATCGAGGGCAACTCCATCGTGGTGTCGAGCGACAAGGTTCCCCAGCCCGTGGCCGTCCGCTATGCCTGGAGCCAGCAGCATGCCTGGGCCAACCTGTTCAACCGGGATGGACTTCCCGCGCAGGCCTTCCGCACCGACACCTGGTAAATCCGGCCGGCCTGTATGCCGGAGAAAGGCCCAATGAACGTTTTAATTATCGGCGGCAGTGGACATGTAAGCGGTGCGGTGGCCCGGGCCGCCCTCGGTGGAGGTCACGCCGTCTGGACCGTCACCCGGGGCCAGCGCCCCCTTCCCGCCGGCGTCACCGGCCTCACGGCGAACCGGACGGAGCCCGGCTCCCTCGAGGCGGCCGTGGCCGCGGCGGGCCGCACGTGGGACCTGGTCGTGGACTGCATTGCCTTCCGCCCGCGCGAGCTGCATCAGGACCTGGCGCTCTTCCGCCACCGCGCCGGCCATCTGGTCTTCATTTCAACCGATTTTGTCTACGACCCCGCCCTCCGCCGTTTTCCCCAGCCGGAAGAGCCGGCCAGCTATGTGGAATCGGAACAGGGCGCCTCCCCGTACGGCTTCCATAAGCGGGCCGCGGAGCGGGTGCTGCTGGAGTCGGATACCGCGCCCCTGGCCTGGACCGTCCTGCGCCCCTGCCACATCTACGGGCCCACCTCGGAGCTCGGCTGCCTGCCCCTCCACGGGCGGGACAAAACCCTCATCGCCCGGCTGCGCGCCGGCGAGGCGCTGAAATTGGCCGGCGGGGGGCACTTTCTGCAGCAGCCCATCCTGGCGGACGACCTGGCGCAGGCGGTGATGAGCGCTTACGGGAACAACAGGGCCCGCAACCGGATTTTCAACGCGGCCGGGCCGGACATCGTCGAGTCGCGGGCCTATTACCGGATCATCGCCAACCTCCTGGGCGTGGAGCTGACGGTGGAAGAGCTTCCCGTCGACCGGCTGCTGGCCGAAAAGCCCGACCTGGCGCCGTTCCTGTGCCACCGGATCTACGATCGCGCCGCTATGAAGGAGGCGGGGCTGCGCCTCCCGTCAACCCCCCTGGTCGACGGCCTCCGCCTTCACGTGGAAGGCCTTCTGGCGCGTTAGGCGGGCGGGACGCGGGCGTCCCGTCTCCAATTTAAAGCGGGCTTTTATCGGGAACCGCCTCGCGCGCCTGCCCTGAGCGAAGTCGAAGGGCCTGCCCTGAGCGAAGTCGAAGGGCCGCCCTGGGATATTCGGAAAGCTCGGGGCGCGCGATGGCTACAGGGTTGTTCCTTTTCGATCAGCCCGAAAGCGCCAGCCCTTTTTCGCCCGAAATGGAACAACCCGCACGGGATAACCCGCCAAAACCGGATAGACCTTGACACAGGCGGGGACCTTCGCTAAGACAGAACCCCATGAAAATGAAAGCCCTTTCCGCCGCCCTGCTCGTGGCCGGACTACTTCTTGCGCCAGCCCTGGGCCAGATCAAAATCAGCAAAACGGCCGGCTACGGAGTCGATCTCTCCGGCCTCCAGGCCGAAGGCCCCCAGGGCGCCATTTTCAAGCGTACCCTCCAATACGACCTCAACCGCTCCGGCTCCTTCACCGTCGTCCCCGAAGGGGGCGCCTACCCCATCACCGGCAGCTTCTCCCCGCCCGCCTCCGCCCAGATCGAAGTCCGCTCAGCCAACTTCCGCCGCTCCTTCACCGGCAAGGACGGGGACCCCCGCTGGCTGGCCCACCAGGTCGCCGACGCCATGCTCAAGGAAATCGCCGACGCCAAGCCCTTCTTCTGCTCCAAGCTCATCCTGGCGGGCAAACGCACCGGCTCCTGGGAGCTCTACCTGTGCGACTCCGACGGGGAAAACCTCCGCCAGATCACCAGGGACCGCAGCATCAACCTCTACCCCGCCTGGGCGCCCGACGGCAAGACCGTGGTCTTCACCTCCTACCGGCGCCGCTTCCCCGACCTCTACACCCTCGACCTCGACACCTGGGAGCTGAACCTGCTGGCCGGCTACAACGGCCTCAACACGAGCGGCGCCTTCTCCCCCAGCGGCCGCGAGATGGCCCTCACGCTCTCGATCGACAACAACCCCGAGCTCTACATCCTGCGCCCGCCGGTCCGCAGCGGCCGCCTCTTCCGCCTCACCCGCACGCCCGCCGCCGCCGAAACGGGGGCCTCGTGGTCGCCCGACGGCAAGCGCCTCGTCTATGTCGCCGACTCCAGCGGCTCGCCCCAGCTCTACATCCTCAACCGGGAAACCGGCGCCAGCTCCAAGCTGGCCGTCAGCGGAACGGAAAACGTCTCGCCGTCCTGGGGCCCCGACGGCCGCATCGCCTTCTGCAGCCGGCGCGCGGGGCGCTACCGCATCTGCCTGTACGCCCCGGAAAGCGGCGAGGTGACCGACCTGACCGGCGACGGGGACAATTTCGAGGATCCGAGCTGGGCCCCGGACGGCCGCCATATCGCCTGCACCCGAACCTCCGGCGGCGGAAACACGATCTATATCCTTGACACATTGGGCAAGCCTTCTATACCTTTGCTCAAAGTTGAGGGCAGCTGGCGGAGCGCGTCCTGGTCGCCGCTGCTGCCCTGACCGATCGATTTATTAAAGGGAGAAATACTGTGATAGCGAAGCAAGGTCTGAAACTTCTGGGTCTGTTCCTTCTGGTCGCCATGGTCGCCGCTACCGGCTGCCGCAAGAAAAACCAGAACGCCAACCTCGGCCCGGAAACGCTGACGCCCGGCGGCGGAAGCGAAAGCGGCATCGGCGAAGAAGTCGCGACGCCCGACCTGCGCCCCAGCAGCGAATACGGCACCCCGGTGGACGTCAAGCTGTCGCCCGTCGACTTCAAGTTCGATAGCGCCAAGCTGGACGATTCCCAGTTGGCCAAGTGCGACAAGGTGGCGGCGCTGCTCAACGACAACCCCTCCTACAAGGCCGTCATCGAAGGCAACTGCGACGAGCGCGGCACGGCCGAGTACAACATGGCCCTCGGCGAGCGCCGGGCGCAGGCCGTGCGGGCCTACCTCCTGAACGTCGGCGTTCCGGAAGGCCGTATCCAGACCCTCAGCTACGGCGAAGAGAAGCCGGCCGCCCCGGGCCACTCGGAATCCGACTGGAGCAAGAACCGCCGCGCGGACTTCGCCATCTACGAATAAGCGGACGGACCAACTCTGATTGCGAAAGGCGGATTCACCATCCGCCTTTCTTTTTTTACACATGACCCCGACACTTCCCATCGCATTCCTGGACTCGATCGGCGGCGGCGAAATCCTGATGATCGCCATCGTCGTGCTGCTCCTGTTCGGCCCCCGGCGGCTGCCCGAGATCGCGCGCCTGATCGGCCGCACCAGCGCCTACTTCCAAAAGGCCGTCCAGGACTTCAAGGACCAGCTGATGCAGGCCGGCGAGGAGCCGCCGCCAGACCCGGAGGACGCCGACGCCCCCGCCCCCCTCCCGGAAGAATATGCAGACACCCGCACCCAACCCCATCCCCGAGCCGACCCCTCCGGCCCCCCCGAAGGCCGGGATCGCCCCGAGCCGCCCCGGGCCGGATGACGAATCCGATCGCTCGCCGGCCATGACGTTCTTCGAGCACCTCGGAGACCTGCGGCGCGCCTTGTTCCATGCGGCCCTGGCGTTTGTGATCGCCCTCGCCGTGGCCTTTCCCCTGGCGCCCCGGATCTACCAGCTGCTCACGCTTCCGCTGGAGAAGATCGGCAAGGCGCCCTCCGAGTTCCTCCGCCAGATCCCCGAAGTCACGGGCGGCATGCAGCTCGCCCTGTCGACGGCCCTGTGGAGCGCCCTGGTCCTTTCCCTGCCCTTCATGCTGATGGCCCTCGCCGGATTCGTCTTCCCGGGATTGACGAAACGGGAGCGGCGACTCGTCTCCGCCACGCTGGTTTTCGCCGCCCTCCTGTTTGTGGCGGGCGTCGCGATGGGCGCCTTCCTGATGCTGCCCCCCTCGCTCCGGATCATGCTGTGGTTCAGCGAGTGGATGGGCCCCCGGGTGGAGTTCTGGTGGGCCACCGATTACATCCGCTTCATCCTCCT
>CAIKKV010000640.1 GCA_903828035.1 uncultured bacterium | reverse complement strand
CAGCTATCCGCACTGCTGGCGGTGCGACACCCCGCTGCTCTACCGCGCCATTTCCACCTGGTTCGTCAAGGTCGAGTCGATCCGCGACCGCATGATGGCGAACAACCGCCAGGTGGGGTGGGTGCCGGATCACCTGCGCGACGGCCGCTTCGGCCGCTGGCGGGAGAACGCGCGCGACTGGGCCATCTCCCGCAACCGCTACTGGGGCACGCCGCTGCCGGTCTGGCAGAACGAGGACGGCACCGAGCGCGTCTGCATCGGCTCCATCGCCGAGCTGGAAAAGCTGACCGGCGCGAAGGTGACCGATCTGCACAAGCATTTCATCGACCTGCTCGAGATCCCGGCGCCCTCCGGCAACGGGACGCTCAAGCGCATTCCCGAGGTGCTGGACTGCTGGTTCGAGAGCGGGGCCATGCCCTACGCCCAGGCGCACTACCCCTTCGAGAACAAGGCGCACTTCGAGGAGCACTTCCCGGCCGACTTCATCGCCGAGGGGCTCGACCAGACCCGCGGCTGGTTCTACACGCTCATGGTGCTGTCCACCGCGCTTTTCGAACGTCCCGCTTTCAGGAACGTCGTGGTGAACGGCCTCGTGCTGGCGGAGGACGGCCGCAAGATGAGCAAGCGGCTGAAGAACTACCCCGACCCGCTGCACGTGGTGGAGGCCTACGGGGCCGACGCGCTGCGCCTCTACCTGCTCGGCTCGCCCGTGGTGCGCGGGGAGGACCTGCGCTTCTCGGAGGAGGGCGTCAAGCAGGTCATGCGCGACATCCTGATCCCGCTCTGGAACGCCTACAGCTTCTTCGCCACCTATGCGGAAATCGACAAGTGGGAGCCGGGCGCCGCGGCGCCCGCGGGCAGCCCGAACCTGCTCGACCGCTGGATCCTGAGCTCGCTGAACACCCTCATCCGGGATGTGACGGCCGCCATGGACGCCTATGAGCTGCAGAAGGCCGTCCGGCCGTTCGTGCAGTTCATCGAGGACCTGACGAACTGGTACATCCGCCGGAGCCGGCGGCGCTTCTGGAAGAGCCAGGACGACGCGGACAAGATCCACGCCTACCGCACGCTCTACCACTGCCTGCTGGAGCTTTCCAAGGTGGCGGCGCCCTTCGTCCCGTTCATCAGCGAGACGCTCTTCCGCGCCCTGAGGACGGCGGAGATGCCGGAGTCCGTGCATCTGTGCGATTTCCCGGCGGCGGACGAGGCGGGCCGCGACGCCGCGCTGGAGGAGAAGATGGCCTGGGCCATGGCCGTGGTCCGCATGGGCCGGCAGCTGCGGGCGGAGCACGACCTGAAGGTCCGCCAGCCCCTGGCGAAGCTGCATGTCGTCTGCCGGCGGCCCGCCGTCGTGGAGGCGCTGGCCGGATTGAAAGATCTTCTGGCCGAGGAGTTGAATGTGAAGGAAGTGGCGTTTTCGGACCGCGAAAACACGCTGGCCTCGATGTCATGCAAGCCGCAGTTCAGCCGGCTCGGCCCGCGGCTGGGCCCCAAGGTCAAGAAGGCGATGCCCGCGCTGCAGAAGCTCGGCCCCGAAGACATGGAGTGCCTGGCGGCCGGCGGGACCGTGTCGATCCTGATCGACGGCGAGGCCGTTGCGGTGGGCCCCGAGGATGTGGTGATCGAGCATACGCCCCTGAAGGGGCTCGTCGTGGCCTCGGAGAGCGGCATCGTGGTGGGGCTGGAGACGCAGCTCAGCGACGCGCTGGTGCTGGAGGGCCTCGCCCGCGAGTTCGTCAACAGGGTCCAGACCATGCGCAAGGCGGCGGACCTGAACGTGACGGACCGCATCCGCCTGCGCTGCGCGGCCGATCCGCGGGTGCGCCAGGCCTTCGAGGCGCACGCCGACTATGTGAAGCAGGAGACGCTGACGCTCGCCTGCGAGTTCGTGGCCGAGCTTCCGGTGGAGGAGGGCGCCGAAACCGACTTGAACGGCCTGCCCTGCCGGATTGAGCTGAGCCGGTGAGGAACCGGGAGGGCCGGGTTCTACCCCGGCCTTAACGTGCACGCAACGCGCCTGCAGTGAGGCCGGGGTGTACCCCGGCCCTCCCACTTCCGCTAGCCATAGGACCTATAAGGCCTATAGGTCCTATGTGCCCATGGCAATGGCCACGCCGGCGCTGGTGCCGATGCGGTTGGCGCCGGCCCGGACCAGGGCTTGCGCCTCGGCCAGGTTGCGGATCCCGCCGCTGGCCTTGACGCCCGCGCCGGGGCCGGCCGTTTCCCGCATCAGGCGCACGGCGTCGACCGTGGCGCCGCCGAAAAAGCCGGTGGATGTTTTCACGAACGCCGCGCCGGCCTGGAGCGCCAGGCGCGTGGCGTCGATGATTTCGGCGGGGGTCAGGAGCGTCGTCTCGAGGATCACCTTGACGGCGGCGCGCGCGCCCGCCGCCCGCACCACGCCCGCGATATCCTTTTCCACGGCGGGGTAGTCGAGGTCCTTGAACGCGCCCACCGCCATCACCATGTCGACTTCCCGGGCTCCCATTTCGACATACAGCTCGGTTTCGGCGGCCTTCATGGCGGGCTGGTAGGCGCCCAGGGGGAAGCCGGCCACGGTGCCGGGCTTGACGGCGGACCCCTGCAGGCGCTTGACGATTTCGGGCAGCCACCAGGGCAGCACGCAAACGGTGGCGAAGCCGTAGAACAGGGCCTCGTCGCAGAGGCGGCCGATCTGGAGCGCGGTGGCCTCGGGCTTGAGCAAGGTGTGATCGATCAAGGGGATCACGGCGCGGGCGGAGTCGGCGGGCGGTGCGAACATGGGAGCCTCCCTTTCTTCCTCTTCACTATGCCACGCCGCCCCCGTCCGGTCAATGATGCCGAAGGATGTCGCTTAATCGTAAGCTAGGCCCGGCGACCAAAAGCCCGCCGAGGAGAGTGGCCGGAACGCCGCACCCAGCACAACCGGCAACAAAACCGCCTTCCTTGCGCCTGTCCACGCCTTATCAGGCGCGGCTACACCAACGTGCCGTCCGTGTGCCATACCAAAAGAAAGACCATGGATTGCCCGAAGAATGATTGAGGCGTTGACGAGGTCGTTCAGTCGTCCTACAATGCCGGCGTCGTCTAGGTTTTGGCCAAGGAGGACCGGCGTGAAAGAAGCCAAGTACTGGCGCAAGGTGTCGGACGAGCAGGGGGAATGCCTTCTGTGCCCGCATTTCTGTCGAATCCGCGAGGGCAGGGCCGGGCTCTGCCGGAGCCGGGCCTTTCACGAAGGGCGGCTGACGGCGCTGGGATACGGCCGGATCTCCTCGGCCCACCTGGACCCCATGGAGAAGAAGCCCCTGTATCACTTTCATCCGGGCCGGTCCATCTACAGCATCGGCGGATGGGGCTGCAACTTCGCCTGTGCGTTCTGCCAGAATTATGTCATTTCCCAGCAGGGGCCTGAGCGCCAGGGCGGCGATTTCCATGCCCCGGAAGAGGTGGTCGACTCGGTCGTGCGGCAAGGGTGCGGGGCCCTCGCGTACACGTACAACGAGCCCCTGGTGAACTTTGAGTACGTGCTGGAGTGCTCGCGGCTGGCCCGGGAGAAGGGCGTTCTCAATGTGCTGGTCACCAACGGCTATATCAATCCCGAGCCGGCGGCCGAGCTGCTGCCCCTGATCGATGCGCTGAACGTGGACATCAAATGCATCGAGGACGACTTCTACACGAGGCAGTGCCGGGGCACGCTCCAGCCGGTTCTGGATTTCTGCGTGCAGGCCCGGAAAGCGGGCTGCCACCTGGAGATCACCAACCTGGTGATTCCCAACCTGAACGACCAGGCCGCCCAGATTACCGAGCTGGCGGAGTGGGTGAAGCAGAACCTGGGCGAGAAGACGCCCCTGCATTTGAGCGCCTACCGGCCCGAATACAAGCTCAAGATCCCGGCCACCCCGCGGGCGGTCATGGAGCGGGCCTATGCGGCGGCGTCGGCGATTCTACCCTACGTCTATCTGGGCAATATGCTGGCCGACCACGGGACCAACACGCTCTGTCCCGGCTGCAAGAATGTGCTCATCCGCCGAAGCGGATTCGCGGTGCAGCGGGTGGGGGTGGATGAAGCCTGCGCCTGCCGCCAGTGCGGCAGGGCGGCGGACCTGATCTGCTGAGGGCTACAGCTGGCCGGCGCTGGGGGGCGGCGGGGCCGCCGGCTTCTCATCCTCATCGGACGTCTCTTCAACGTCCGCGATGGGCGAGGGCTCCTGGTAGCCCTTCTTTTTCAGCAGATCGTCTTCCCATTGACCCACGAGCAGCTGCGCGTGCCGGCGATTGATGCTGGAGCGGATCTGGTTGCGGATCGGGTCCGTGGCGCCCGTGTCGCCCTCTTTCCGGGCCTTGCAGCGGATCAGGAAGAGGGAGCCGCGTTCGGAGGGCACCAGGTCCGAGATTTCACCTTCCTGCAGGGAGATGACGGACGTGATGAGCCGGGCGTTGTCAAAGGGCGCGGGCGCGGTGTAGGCCGTGAACGGGCCGGCGGTCTTGACCGAGCTCGTCAGGCCGGCGGCCACGGCGGCATCCGCGAAGGGCGTGCCGGCGCGGACGGCGCCCTGGATCTTTTTCGTAAGGCTGGCGCTGCGCTCCTCGAGGGCCTTGTTCTTCGCTTCGCCCAGGGCGCGGGTCTCGGCCTCCGTGCGGGCCTCAGCGAAGGGCGGCACGCGGGAGGGCTGGACCGCCCCGTACGACAGCACGTAGACGGTGTTGCTGCCGATGATGGGCTCGCTGAAGTCGGAATCCTTTTCCGGGGCGAGGGAGAAGGCGGCGCTGTTGAAATCGGGGCCCACGCTCAGCTCGCGCAGCGGCTCCTTGGCCGAGAAATAGCGGGACAGCTTGACGGTCTTTCCCGTGGCGGCGGCGGCGAAGAAGAAGAAGTTGCTGGTTCCGCTGCGCGTGTAGAGCGAATCGGCGAACCTGGCGGCGTCTTCGATCGCCTTTTCGCGCTGGAGCTCGCGGGCCAGCTGCTTGCGGATGGAGCCCTGGACCTCTTCGATCTTGCGGGCCAGGGGCTGGCCGGCCTCGTTGGTCGTGAAGTAGTCGTTCATGTGATCGGCGTAATAGTTGGTGACGCTTTCGGCCGAGACGGCCACGTTCGTGTAATCGACGAACGGGAAGGCCGCGTAGGCCACCTGCACGCGGTCCGGGATGGTGAAGTCCGCCGTGTGGGTGTCGTAGTAGGCCCGGATCTGGGCTTCCGTGACGACGATATCGCGCGTCAGGGCGCTGCGCGGGGTTTCCACGTAGTCCACCGTGAAGGTGTCGGCGAAGTTGCGGGCGAGCCGCTCGACCTCGAACGGGGTGGTCCAGACGCCGGCGGAGACGGTGCGGCGGATTTTGTCGAGGGTCAGCTCCTCGCGCAGGTAGCCCCAGAACTGGTCGGGGCTGTAGCCGTAGTTCTGGCCGAGCACCTGCATGAACTGGTTGAAGCGGTCGCGGTTGAAAATGCCGTCGGACTGGAACATGGGATCGCGCTGGACGGCGGCGGCCACTTCGCCATCGCCGGCCCAGAGCTTCTCGCCCTCGGCCAGCTGGAGCAGGGCCAGCCGCTTCCAGGCTTCGCGGGTGACGAGGGCGCCCATCTCGCGGGTCATGTTGAAGTCGCGGCCGGTGCTGAGGCGCAGGCGCAGGAGGACGTTGTTCTTGGCATTCTGGAGGGCGACGGAGGAGATGGCCTTGCCGTCGAGCGCGCCGGCGGTCCCCGGGGGGTGCTTGCCGCGGACGCAGCCGCCGATATCGGTGAAGAATCCGACCATGGTGATGCTGACGAGGACGGCGAAGAAGCCCCAGATGAAACGGTTGCGGATCAGGGCATTGAATTTGGTGATCAACATGGAGGGATTCCTTTTTGGTTTCCTACTGAAAGAGTCATGTGCGTTGTACCGTGTTTTAGGCGAAAGTCAAGAGAGAAGGCGGCGCGAAGCCTGCGCAAAGTCTCGCGTGATACGTTCCCGCCGGTCATCCCGAGCGTAGTCGAGGGATCTCCGCCACCATCAAAAAGGTTGCGATCCCTCGACTGCGCTCGGGATGACATAAAACGAAAGGCACGCAAACAATCGCCAGCCATCACCGATCCTTGCGCCCGATTCCTGCATCGAAAAGGCAGATTTCGCGTGCCCGTTTCCTCGATCAGTGTATAATGAAGGCATGGACAAGGGGCGGGGGTGGCGTGGCGAGGGACTCCTTGAGCAGGAAAGCGGAGTGGGGATGCCAATCAATTGCGAAAAGGGTTAGACATCAGGGTGTGGGTTTAGTATATTTATTAATCGTGCCTGAGATGGGTTTATTCTACCCGTTTCCTGGAAGGAGTACTGATGAAGTTGAGGGTTTTTGCCAGTTTAGTGGCTCTCGCCGTTTGTGTTTGTGTATGCGGCTCTTCCTGCCGCCGCGAGAAGGTTGAATCGACAGCCGGGAAAAACCGGCCGGCGGTTTCAAATGCTGTTTCCATTCAGTCGAAAATTGCGGATACGAACTTGTTGGCGGCTGCGGGTCGGCTGTATCAGGCGGAACGGGCCTGGTTGGCGCAGACTCCCGAAGCGGCGATCGCCTTGAAGCGGCGGGCTTCGGCTCAGGCCGCCTATGAAGGGTTGATCGGCAAACTGGGTCTTTATACCGTTCCCGCCCAGGACCGGGATGCCAAAATGCGCCTTCTGATCGAGGCCCGGGAAAAAGGGGACGCGACCCGAATTGCCAAGGCGGAGCAGGATCTGGTTGCGGCGAACGACAGGGCGGAGCAGGGGGCGGCCCGATTAAGATCGGGGAATCCTTCCATCCAGAAGGCTTACGACGAGTGGCTGGCGGCGCGTCAGGCGTATGAGGAACTGCGCAATCGCGAAGAGACAATTTCCAGGGCATCGGCCGAAATGACGCGGTTGATGGAAAAACAAAATCTTTTGGACCAGGGTGAGCAGGCTTCCTCGAAGGAGAATTGACATGCATCTGTCACTGTTAAAGAAACACGCCATTTTGTTCATTCGTCAAGCGCGGCGCAGTGTCGCGATGCGAGGGCTAGGGGGGCTTCTGCTATTAGCGGTTCCCGCCGTTGCCGCCCCGCATACGCTGGAGGTCCAAGTCTCTCCCGCAGGATACGGCGTGGTGACTGGCTTTGACATTAACGTGGCCGGAACGGTCGTTTCAAACGGTTTTAACTATTTCGCCGATGATGTCGAGCTATCCGTTACGGCCAGCAACAATGCGCTGAGAGTCTTTTCCTCATGGGGTGGCGACCTGGCGGCTTCCTTGTCCCCCGGCACGAACAGCCGCACGGCAACCTTTATCTTGGAAAGCGATGGGGTGTTGATCGCCAATTTTGACGCCCGCTCAACGTTCTCCGTCGGGGTTCTTCCGGCCCACACCGGCCGCGGGACGACGGACCCCTCCGGCTCCACCAATATTCCGATTTCGCGCCCCTTCGCGGTTACCGCGATTCCGGCTAGTGGTTACGAGTTTACCAAGTGGACCGTTGCATCAGGCTCTGCGCTCATCGACAGCAATACCGTGTCCAACACCGTGGCCTGGGTAACGCCCAACTCGTCTCCGGCGGGCGTTTACGCGAACTTCCAAGCCATGCCCAAGTTGACCGTATCCGCCCCGGCGAACGGGCAGATCCTGGTCACCACCTCGTCCGGCACCGATCTGGTGCCCAACGGCGCCACGCATACCCTTTCCATTTCCAGCAATGAACTGATCAGCCTTGTTGCCTATGCGGACCCGGGCAAGGAGTTCGTGTGCTGGCTTTCGACGCCGAGTCCGGTCGACAATCAGACGAATAGCTCGACTTCGATCACGATGAACGGAAGCAAGAACATCACTGTTCAGTTTCAGAACACGGTTGAGAAGCGGCAGCTCATCGTCTTGGCCGCTCCGAACGGCTCGGTCTATCCGGCCGGGACGAACAACTACACCTACAATGCTCCGGTCGACATTGGGGCGACACCGGATGCAGGCTATGCGTTCGTGAAGTGGACGACGACCAACGGCGGGGCGGTGGGCGCCAAGCAATTCGATAACCCCGCCACTTATCTGATGGATATGGATCGCGATTTCAAGGCGGTCTTCACGAATGCCTACATGATCACGCTGTTCGAAAAGACGCCGTTGCAGATGGGCACGCCGCTGGGGCCCTACGCCGCCGGCTCCACGTTTGTTTATGAGGAGACCAATCATATCGCTATCGGCCCCGTCCCCGACTCCCGCTATTCGTTGACCGGGTGGACGAACGGCACGGGCGGCTATCTGCCGCCTACCGGACAGGGTTACACCATCACGGCGACCAACATCCTCAACTCGGACGGCTCGTTCCGCTGGGTCTGGCAGCTGCAGTACCTGATTCAGAGCGTTCAGCCCACCAATTCCCCGGCTCAGCTGATCCTGCCGTCGGACCCCTGGCGGCCGGCCGGCTCTACGAACACCTTTGTGTCGGTGGATGTCCCGGACGGCTTCAAGGTCAACTACTGGGTCATCGACAATGACATTGTGGCCACGAATGCGACCACGATCCCGGTTCTCATGGACGGGCCGAAATACGTGCGCGTGACGTTTGCCGTCGCCGGGGCTGCCGCGGACACCGATAAGGACATGCTGTCCGACTGGTACGAGCTGCAGTTCGGTTTGGATCCGAACAGCGATTCCGGTCTGGACGGACGGAATGGCGATCCGGACGGGGACGGGCTGGACAACTACACCGAATTTTCCATGAGCACGACCAATGTGCCCGGATTCGGGATCAAGCTGATGAACCCGCTCAATGCCGATACCGATGGCGACGGCATGGATGATGGTTTTGAAAAGCGGTTCTTCGATGATGCCCGCTACAAGGCCGGAGAGCGCGATTTCTTCTCCTCGGCCATTGATGTCACGGAGCCTTATGGCCGCAATGACAACCCCGACGGGGATTGCCTCTGGGATACGTCCACCGGCTTTGAGCGGCCGGATTGGCAGCTGGTCAACATCATGGAATATATCGGCCCGGACGACCAAGCCCCCATTTTCTCGAATCTCGTCTGGAATCAGGTCTTTAATAATGGCGAAGCCTTCTTCGCGACGCGCAAGGATGTCTACAGGATGTTTCCCAATCCGGAGGATACGGGGGACCAGTCGAATCCCCTCCTGGCCAATTCGGACAAGGACGGGTTTGAAGACGGCTACGAGTTTTCCTGGGACCGTTGGCAGCACGCTAACACGAACCGGCTGATCGCGACCAATTGGACGGCCATCACGGCCATGGTGCCTTCCTGGCCGGCCGAGCGGCTGTACCATCCGTCGCAGACGCACATGATTGCAAATGCCACGCTTTCGCCCGATTTCGACTGGCTGTATAGCACCAATACGGGTGCGGCAACAACGTATTATGATGATTTTTCAGAATATAATTCCTCCTCCTTTGGCACGTCCCTGACGTATCGGGTAACCCGGGAACTGCCATATCGCTGGTGCACCAATCCGTTCCTGTGGGATACCGACGGCGACAATCTGCCGGACGGCTTCGAGGTGTCGTTCGGACTTGATCCCTGGGATGCGGATACCGACAATGACGGTTACACGGACGACGTCGAGAATCCCGACGGCGATGCCTACGCCGTGGATGGCACGGCCATTCACAGCAACGCCTATTTAAGCGCGGGATTTGATCCGAACGAGTCATGGCTCATCCCGGGCGGGACGGAGTTCGATAACTTAATGGAAATGCTAGGCACCAGTGCCAACGAGGCGAGCATCTTTGATTCGATTCCGCCCTGGGCGTTGGGAACGCAGAACAATCGCAGCACCAATCCTCGCAATGTCGATACGGACAACGACGGCATATTCGACGGGTGGGAATTATACATGGGGCTCAACCCGCAGAGTCCTGGCGATGCGGTGCTGGATGCGGATGCGGATGGGCTCGTGAACTGGCAGGAGTTCATGTGCTCTGGCGTGTTGACTTATTGGCAGGGGCTCATTGGGGGCAACGCCACACCAAACAATATGCAATCCGCCTGGACCAATTTCGTGGCAAGCTGGCCGAACAAGACGTTGCCGACGGATATTCATAATGGGGATACGGATAACGACCAGATTGCCGATGGCGGGGAACAGGCGTTCTTTAACTATTCCCTGGGTGTGGCGGGCCCGGGCGGCGGGTTGAATCCCTGCACGGTCGATACCGACATGGACTACCTGCCCGACTACTGGGAAGCCTACTGGACCGGGGCCATGGGTGTCGGCACCAACGGCTTGCCGGCCTGGGTTGGCGGCATGGACGGCTCCAGCTCGGATGCCCTGCTGGATTATGACGGGGACGGCCTTTACAATTACCAGGAATACATGGTCGGTGCCTGTTATCAATTCCAATGGATGTACAACAACGGCACTGAAACCTTGGCCGATCCGGATGCCGTCTCCAACAATTACGATCCGTATAACTTCTTTGACGTTTCCCTCTCTGGAGGCGGTATAGGTGATTGCGCGACTGGTCCCGGTGCGTTAGGCGCCTACGAATGGGATGCGGCGTATTATGCGGATCGGATGGTTAAAGTGCCGTATAAGCGGTTCACATTCCTCTCCGCGGCGCCCGCGCCCCCAGGCGAGCCGTACAACTTCAGCACCTGCAATCCCGGCAGCACGGATACGGATGGTGATGGGTATGATGACTACTATGAGATCTATCATAACCTGAATCCCATTCGTGGTGTCGAGGACCGCGTGAGCGGAAAGGTGATGGGCTTCCCCTCGATGATGGATGCCTACTATTTCACAGGGTTCGATTATTCCTCTCCTTTCCGGTGGGGGGAACTGCCGGCAAGGCCCATCGCCGACTTCGATCAGGACGGTCAGGTGGACGGCGAGGAAGGGTTGACGGCGAATCTGACAGCTGTGATTCCGTATCACCATACTGATCCGTCTCCCTAT
>CAIKKV010000639.1 GCA_903828035.1 uncultured bacterium | reverse complement strand
TCCTGGACCGCGAGATCGGCCGCATCCTCGACACGCTCGACCGCCTGGGCATGGCCGAGAACACGCTGGTGGTGTTCAGCACGGACCACGGCCACTTCCTGGGCCAGCACGGGCTGGTGGCCAAGGCCATCCACCACTACGAGGACCTGCTCCGCATTCCGTTCATCGTGCGCTGGCCCGGCCGGGCGCCCGCGGGACAGGTCAGCGCCAGCCTGCAGAACCTGGTGGACCTCGCCCCCACGTTCGCGGCGGCGGCGGGCCTTCCCGTTCCCGGAATCATGACCGGCGTCGACCAGGGGCCCGCCTGGACGTCGGGCCAGCCCGTGCGGCGCTACTCGCTCACGGAAAACCACCATGGCGCGCGCTTCTGCCACATGCGCACCTATGTGGATGAGCGCTACAAGATCACGGTCTACCGGGCCATGGATGACGGGGAGCTGTTCGACCTGCAAAACGATCCCGGCGAGCGCCGGAATCTCTGGCGCGAGCCCTCCGCCCAGAACCTGAAGCGGGACCTGCTGCTGAAGTTCATGCAGGCCACCCTGGAGACAGAGCCCACGCGCATGCCGCGCATTGCCATCGCCTGAGGCGACGGCGCGACTCGATGGCGGGCGGCGGCTACCGCCGCGGCCCGGGAACCGCGAGGCCCCGGCGGTCCGGGAGCGTGCCTTCGAGCCGGCACAGGGTGCGCACACCCCCCTCGGCCAGCGGCCCCCTGTTCCCCCGCGCCGTAGCGGATTTCATCCGGGCCGGTCTTGCCCTCGGCACACGTTGCGCACGGCTTCGACATCCATCCACTCTTTCACCATGACAAACCAGAGCCGGGTTTCCGGCGTGCCCTGGCGGAGCAGGTCGGCGGCAAAAGCCGCGAAGTCGGGATAGTCCCTGCACTCGCCGAACAGATACGGGATGTACACGATCCCGTCGCCGAAGATCCGGTGAATCTCCGCAAAGGGCGTGAACGGGTGATGGAACTCCAGCCCGCGGATGCAGATGCCCGACGCCTTGAGCGCCGGCAGATGCTGGGCGTAGCGGCCGCAGCAGTGGATCTGCACGCCGCCAAAGGCCTCCGCGATGCGGCGCAGGCAGGGAATCTCGAACTCGCGGTACAGGTCGGCGCTGAGCAGCGGCATCATGTCCTGCGTCACCTCGGCGCCCAGCTCCTCGGGCAGAATGGAGTAGGGCCAGATGTTGCCGATGACCCGGCCGCCGCCGAGCTCGCGCCTCAGCCGCCGGTGATAGTCGATCAGCGTGGTGGTGATGGACTCCAGCGCGGCGTGAATGGCCGCGGGCTCCTCGTACAGCCCGGCCAGCAGCTCCTCCTGGTTCATCACCAGGGCCAGGGTGTTCATGGGCCCCTGGAAATCCGGCGTGCGCAGAAAGATCCGGTCCGTGCCCAGGCGGTCGCAAACCCGCCGGTGAAGGTCCAGGGCAACCTGGAAGTCCGATTCCTCAAAGGGGCACGCCCGAAGCCCCGCGAGCTCATCCGCCTTCTGGAAAACGGGCTGAATGTGAATCTTGCGCTCTTCAAACGGCGGAATCACGAGGCCGCCGTAAAGCCTGGCCGTGCTGATGGTGCCGAAATCCGCCGACACCGCCGGGAGCACGGACGGCTCCCCCGCCTCGATGTCGGCCCTGATGCACGCCGCCGCGGCGTCGGCCACCGCATCCAGATTGGCGAGCGCGGGATCCAGCCTCTGGCGGTAGGCCGGATCGGACACCACGCTTAACCGCACGCCCGTCCGCTCCCCGCGCCAGTAGGCCGCACAGTCCCGCAAGGTTCCGGCGGTGCTTTCGCCCAGTCCGCTAAACTTCACACATGCTGTCCCGTCGCCTTGAGCCAGGCCTTCGCGATCAGCCAGTGCCCCTGGGCCGTGGGGTGAACCCCGTCGTACGCCCAATAGTCGGCCGGCGCCTTTTCCAGGGCCCCGGCGAACACGGCCTGGAGCGGCACCACGGCGGCGTCGAAATCGTCCGCCAGCTGGTTCACCACATCGCCCCGGGCGATCAGATCCTCAGCCGCGCGCGGCAGGACCGCCCCGCAGGGGAGGATAAACGGCTCGCACAGCACCAGCCGGACCTTGGGCAGCGCCTCGCGGGTGACCTGCAGCAGCTCGCGGTACTGCTGCTCATACGCCTCCACGGTCACGCTCGGCTGGGCCTGCGTGGGAGAGCCGTCGTTGACGCCGATCAGGAGGCTCAACACATCGGGCTTGAGCGCGAGGCAGTCCTCCTGCCACCGCTGGCGCAGGCTCGTCACGCTGTCGCCGCTCACGCCCCGGTTGACGAAGCTCAGGCCGTCCGCGGGCCGGGCCGCCAGGACCTGGGCCGCCACCATCTTGGCGTAGCCCATTCCCAGCTGGTACGCGTTGCAAACTTCTTCCGGTTTCCGGAAGGCATAGGTGATCGAGTCGCCCTGGAACAGGATCCGGTTGCCGGGTTGGATCATCGCCATTTCTCCTTTGCTCATCTTCTCTCCATTCGCGCCCGGCTCATACAAGCAGGGTTTTGGTGTTTCGATTCAGGGAATCGTGGGTCCCGCATCTTGCTCCGAATACTGAGGATCAGGTTTGGAATTCCAAGCGTACCAATGCCATCCGCCAAGGTCAAGCAAACCGACGCCCCGATCCTGCCGTCCGGCTAGCGGGCGGCGCGGGGAAGCTAATGCATTTAGACCCTCCCTTTTCCTCTATTCCGGATGTCCTGAACCCGGCAAACGCCTCACTATGCACAGGAAATCAAGTACAGGACCGGGCTTGGGCCCTTGAGACAAAAGGAGACACCCATGAGTTCGCCAGACAAAATCCAGCGCTCGCTTCTTCCGATTCCGGATTCAACGCAGGCGGGCGTGACGCCCTTTGACGCGAAGGACCCCGCCGCCACGTACCCGCCCATCGTCCCCCTGCGGCCGCCCCCGGGCGCGCCGAATGTCCTGATCGTCCTGCTGGACGACTGCGGGTTCGGCGCGTCCAGCGCCTTTGGCGGCCCCATCAACACCCCCGCCGCCGACCGGCTGGGCCGGAACGGCTTGAAGTACAACCGCTTCCACACGACCGCGCTCTGCTCGCCCACGCGGCAGGCCCTGCTGACCGGGCGCAACCATCACACGGTCGGCATGGGCAGCATCACCGAGTTCGCCACCGGCGCCCCCGGATACAACTCCATCCGGCCCGACAGCTGTGCGCCGCTGGCCGAAACGCTCAAGCTGAACGGCTACTCGACCGCCCAGTTCGGGAAATGCCACGAGGTCCCCGTCTGGGAGACGAGCCCCGTCGGCCCCTTCAGGGCCTGGCCCACCGGAGGGGGCGGCTTCGAGTATTTCTACGGCTTTATCGGCGGGGAAACCAACCAGTACTACCCCGCCCTCTACGAAGGCACGACGCCCATCGAGCCGGCGAAAACGCCCGCGGAGGGCTATCACCTGACCGAAGACCTGGCGGACAAGGCCATCAAATGGGTTCGCCAGCAAAAGTCGCTCCTGCCCGACAAGCCGTTTATGATGTATTTTGCCCCCGGCGCGACCCATGCCCCCCACCACGTGCCCCGGGAGTGGGCCGACAAGTATAAAGGCCGTTTCGACCAGGGCTGGGACAAGCTGCGCGAAGAAACCTTTGCCCGCCAGAAGCAGCTGGGGGTCATCCCGCCCGACTGCGCGCTCACCCCGCGCCACGCGGAAATACCGGCCTGGGACTCCGTGGACCCGAAGATGAAGCCGGTGCTGGCCCGGCAGATGGAAGTCTACGCCGGCTTCCTGGAGCACACGGACCACCAGGTCGGGCGGCTGGTTGACACGCTCGCCGACCTCGCCGTCCTCGACGACACGCTGGTCTATTACATCATCGGCGACAACGGCGCTTCGGGCGAGGGCTCGCTGAAGGGCTGTTTCAACGAGTTCGCCTCCCTCGGCGGCGCCGCCGAGCTCGAGACCCCCGAGTTCCTGATGAAGCGGGTGGACAAACTGGGCGGCCCCGAGGCCTACAACCACTATGCGGTGGGCTGGGCGCACGCCATGGACACCCCCTACCAGTGGACCAAGCAGGTCGCCTCGCACTTCGGCGGCACCCGGAACGGGACGATCGTCCACTGGCCAAGGGGCATCCAGGCGAAGGGTGAAATCCGAAGCCAGTTCCACCATGTCATCGACGTCG
>CAIKKV010000638.1 GCA_903828035.1 uncultured bacterium | reverse complement strand
ATATCCGGGCGTCCGGCGATCCGTCGTCCGAGCCGGTGGCATCGGTGAAGGCCATGTACAGGACGTCGTCGGCCGGGTGCAGTTCGACATCCTCAGGGCGCGCCGTGGGGGTGGCCCCGCAGGCATTGGCCATGAGGTAGGCGTCCAGCAGAAGAACGCCCAGCGGGTTGCTGCCCTCCACGAGATCGCCCAAGCGCAGCTGGTCAAAAGGACGCCCGGCGAAGCTCTCCACCTGGCGAACCCACTGGTCGGGCGTGAGTTCGGCGTCGGCCGTGCCCCCTGCTCCCACGGACACCATGCCCCCGGCCGGCCGGCGGGGCAGCCACATGCGGCCGCCCGATCGCTGCTCCGGTGCCGGCCGCTGGAGCGGGGTATCCATATCGAAGGGAATCCAGCGACCCGTGCCGCCCGGCCGGAACTGTGCGACTTCGATATGACCGTCTTCAAACAAGCGGCGGTTCCCGGCATCGGCCGGGTCGCGCACGATGCCCCGGCTGGTGAACTTCCACACATGCCCCCCGCGTCGATCATCGCCCATGTAGGCCACGAGCGGGCGGCCGGCCACGCAGCGCAGCGCCACGTTCTCATGGCGAAAGCGGCCCAGGAAGGAGTGCTTCCAGATCGCGCCTGTCTCCGGGTCCACCTCGCACACCCAGCCGTATCCGCGCGGATCGGGCGGCGTCTCCAGCCCCTGTGCCAGGCCCAGGAACTCGAAGGGCAGGCCCGTGGCCGAGCGCTCGTCCACCGCCTCGAAGACGCGCCGCGCGCCCTCCGGCACGGCGCCCCGGGCATCCACCAGGTCGGTGACCTCACTCTGGAAGTTCTCCTCGCAGGTCAGCACGGTGCCCCAGGGCGTGGTCTGGCCGGAGCAGTTCTGGAGGGTGCCGGTGAGCGCGATGCCGAGCGTGGATGCCGGCCCGGTAAGCACGAGCGGCGTGGCCGGTTCAATGTTCACGCGCCCGTTGGCGAAGACCCGTCGATGGAGGGTGGAGTTGGTGATCACAGCCAGACTCCCGTCTCCGGTTCGGCGCAGGTGCAGGATGGAGATGCCCACATCGGACATGGCCAGCCGGCACAGCCGGCGCAGGCCGTCGATCAGCAGGGGGTCCGTTTGCTCCAGCACGCGCGGATCCTGCAGGTCGAGGCGAAGGCCGCTGAGGCGCGCCCGGGCGATACGGCCGGAAGGGGCCAGGTCCACGCCATGGGCATCCCCTGCGGATTGGAGCCAGGGGCGCGCGGACACATACTCGTGATTCCAGACGCACAGGAACTCATCGGGATGTCCACGCCGCGGCACCACACCGGCGTAGTCGGCTCCCGTGCCGGTCTGAATCTCGTGACCGGCGGCGCCGAACCGCTGACCACCCAGCGCAATGATGTCCGCCGTGAAGCCGTCCGGCACGACGAGGTCATCGCGAACCGTAAAACGGGCCAGGCGCGCGGCGTCGCCATTCGGCGGCCCGGCGTCCGAGGACAGCGGCGCCGGGTAGGGCACGGGCGACCACGGGGGATTCCCGTCCGCGGATGACCAAACCGTTTCACTGCCGACCGCGCAGAGCGAACAGCCCAGCGCACATGCCGCACGAAGAACCTGCATCGGGTATCCATCCCGCACCGGCGTTAGCCGGGAATGCGAGGCGGGTAAGGCGCGGGTTAGCCCCTTACGCGGGCCGATTGCTCCCGTTCGTGAATGGCGTCGTGCCTCGACCCGACCCGAGCCGTTTCGAGGTCCCCCGGAGGATGCAGGGAGACGGCCGAATCCAATGCCTAATACCACTTCACAAATAGAAGTGACAGATATCGGCCTCGCATAGCTCGGCCCTCCATGACTTTGGAATCTGTCTTGGAGGGCTGAGCT
>CAIKKV010000637.1 GCA_903828035.1 uncultured bacterium | reverse complement strand
GGATATCCGCATCGAGATCCACGGCACGGATGGCACGGCCATCATGACCGGCGAGAAGATGAGCGTCTGGAAGTTCAGGGAGGAAAATCCCGAAGACGCCGAGATCCGCGCCATCGGCAATGCGTCACAGTCCACCGGCGCCACGGGCGCCGCCGATTTCGGCTACCTGGACCACGCCTTCCTGGTCCAGGATATGATCGACGCCATCCGCGAAAAGCGGGATGTCGCCATCCCGGTCGCCTCGGTTCGGCCGACGCTGGAGATCGTGCTCGCGATGTATCAATCGGCCCACGAAAAGAAGCCGGTGGACCTGCCCGTGCAGGACCGCGAGGACGTGTGGGAGTGGAAACAGTCTTAACTCGGCGGACTCCCGCCGAGTCGCCTTTACCTTGCGCATCCTCAATGGACACGCCATTATTGACCCATGCGACTTACCGCAAATCAACGACGCGTCATTCGGAAATGCGTGACGGACTGCGCTCCGGCCGCGAATGTGATGCTCTTTGGTTCGCGCCTGCATGACGAACAGCGCGGCGGCGACATCGATTTGCTGATCCGTTCGCGCAAGATCGATTTCACCGCTCGACTCCGTTTGAAACTCGCGCTGATGGACGCCTTGGGGCCACAGAAGATCGATATTGCCGTGGATAACGGCAGGCCATCGGCCTTCCTCACGCTCATCCGGAAAAAGGCTCGGCCGCTGTGAAGCACAACGAACATATCCAAATCCGTGCCGATGCCCAGGAAAACCTGAGGCCGCTTTCCCAAAGCGTTCTGGAGCACGCCCCCGCC
Source organism: uncultured bacterium (assembly GCA_903828035.1). The sequence continues at coordinate 1,153 of CAIKKV010000637.1, read as the reverse complement.
CTGCTGGACATCATCAAGCGTTCCCGCACCTACGGCCGTCGTTATCTCCCGAAGTAACGGCCCCTCTGCATGGGGCGCTATTAGGCAGGCGGCTTTCCGGGAAAAATCTTCCACGTTGTGCGGGCCAGCCGCAGCATCACGCGCGCGGGGAAAAAGGTCGCCTGGAGCAGGGTCGTGTAGAGGCCGGTGGCCATCTGCTCCAGCGCCTCGCGTGTCGCCACTTTCCGCTTCGGCTCCTGAAGGCCGATCAGCCACAGCAGGGCCGCCGCCCGTAGCACGCCCGAGCAGATGAACAGCACGCCGTGGTAGGTCAGCACCCGGCTGCCCACCGTGGCGCGCCACCCATCCCCCAGCCATTCGGCCACGGCGCCGCCGAACAGCCCGCTGAGCGTGCCGGCCACCGCCACCACGACGCTGTTGATGGCGATGACGGCGGTGTTGCTCCGGCGTTGGCGGGGCTCGCCCGCCTCGGCCATGCGCAGAAGCAGGTTGAAGCCCGCGATGTCCATCCCCGGCCAGGCCGCGGTGGAGAGCAGCACCAGCAGGTAGCCCCACACCCAGTGTTCCGGGGTGACGAATAACCAGCCCGTGGCGCCATTGATCACCAGCAGCCCGGCGGCGATCATCGCGGGCTTCGACCCGAACCGGTCGATCACGCGGCCCCAGAACGGATAGCAGACCATTCCCACCACGAGCGGGAGCGTTACCAGCATCCCGTTGGCCCGGCTGTTATCCATTCCGGCGACATCGAAGAGAAAGAGCCAGACGAACTGGGCGATGTAGCCCGTCGCGAATGTCATCGTAAAAGAGAAGCCGAGCACATGGCGGAAGTTCGGATCGGCCAGCGGAGCCCGCACCAGGTCCAGAAAACCGAGTGCGGGCCGACTCGGGGCCCGCTCCGTGTCCGGCACCCGGATAAACATCAGGATGTCGGCCACGCCGAAGAGGGTCGCGAGCGCAAACAGGCCGCTGATGACCGTGCGCAGCAACTCCCGGTTCTCCCCCGGCCAATCCAGCGCCAGGCCGGAGAGGAACGAAAGCGCCAGGCCGACCGCCTGGCCGACCTGGACGCGGCGGGAAAAGTAGCGGCCGCGGATCCGGCCCGGGACCAGCTCGCCCATCCACGTCATCCAGGCGGGCGACGTGATGTTGG
>CAIKKV010000636.1 GCA_903828035.1 uncultured bacterium | reverse complement strand
GGTGCAGGACGCCGGGAGGAACGATCAGCGTGTCGCCGGGACGGGCCGTAAACGAATCGTTGCCCATTTCGAGCCGGACAACCCCGCGCGTCACATGCAGCATTTCACTATGGGCCGATTGATGCCCGCGCTCGCCCCAGACCGGATCGAACTGCATGAGACCCAGGCTGCGTATCCGGGGGAGCAATCCCTGCAGGGAGTCCGTCAGGCCGGCCAGGGCCCGATCCGCGTGACGCACTCCCGGTTTCGTAATGGCTTTCCGTTTCATCCTGACCGGAGAGCATGCCGGATCGATGCGCTCCGGTCAACCCCGATCAATCCATACTGATCCGCCCATGCGGTTGTTGGCGACGGGGTTGACCAGCGGGTTCCCAATCATTAAGCCCGATGGCAGCTATCACAATGAACAATGGCGTTGGGTGACATTTCCGTGGTGGGCTTTGAGCGGAAGCCATTTCGCGCGCCGCCCATGCGAACGACAGTGAGCGGGCGCGCGATGGCTCTCGGTTGTGGCGTTTCGATAAGGCGGACCATGGCGATGCGATTTTGAGGCGTAGGCGGTTGACGGCGGGGTGAACTGGCCTCGTGGCCGTGAACCCCTAGCAGGAAACCGGATACGCCCAAAAGCGCGCGACAGGGGACGCCCGAAACGCCGCAACCCCGCTGGGCCGAAACCACTGGCCGCGCACAATGTCAAAACAACGGGATAAGCGAAAGGGCGTTCCGTAGGAGTCGCTCAATACACGCTGAGGTCTTTGATCCGGATGACCGTCCGCACGGGCTCCATCTCCAGGAGGTTCAGGGCCTGGCGGGGCATGGAGACCGCCACACCGGTGATCTTGAGCGGATAATCGAGCCGACGGTTGCCGACTCCCTTATACTGCCACTGGTAGCCATCCTGGCCCGGCGCGTTGATCTTGACGGGCGACAGGCGGGTGATGGGAAACTGGATGAAGTTCCAGCCGTCGAAGTTCAAGCCGGCCTGTTCCGGCCAGTCGTAGGCGTCACACCCATACCCGCCGCTCCCGGCGGAAAGCCAGCGCTCGCCATCCGCATCCTCGACCTCCCAGAACAGCTTGCCCCAGGAGGAGTTTCCGCGGACCCACATGCCGATCGTGCCCGGCCTGCCGGCCACATCCACCGGCTGCCGAAGCTTCAGGAATGTGTACTCCTGCATCAGGGCCGGACAGTCGTTCGTCTGGATCAATTCGAGCTCCAGGCAGGGGCCCTTCACCTCATCGGTTACCGCCCGAAGCTCATAGACGCCCGGCCGGCGGAAGCTTTCGCTCGTGACGGGCGCCCTGGCCGGCACGTCCAGCCGCGTATCGACCGCGGAATCCACCAGCCACTCGCCGGGCTTATCCATCGCGCTGGCCACGACAACCGCGGCGCCGGAGGGCGGCTGCTCGCGCGGGAAATGGCGTTCGCCGAGGCCCGTAATCCCCGCCACGGCCACGGGCGACGTCAGGTACTGCGCCCCTTCCCCGACGTGCAGGGTCAGCGCGCGCGAAACGCTTTTCACGGCCGTGGAGCGGCCCAGCAGCTCCGTCAGCCGGCACGGCGAATCCTTTTCAAGGGCCAGCGTCAGGTCCAGCTCGCCCCGGGCCGTCCAGAAGGCATACACAAACTCGGCGCCGCGCTTGAACTCCAGGGCGTAAACGGTCCGCGAGCCGGTCGGGATCATGCGGACAAACCGGACGCAGTCCAGGACGCGGGTGGCGGTGGAAACGGCCGCATAGCTCGGCTTGGGATACACCTGCGGATAGGGCGTGAACGCCTCGTCGCCCCAGACCGAATTATAGTAGCTGGAGGCGACGTCCGGCAACCCGACCGTCGGTACCAGCGGCTGCCGCCAGGCCAGGCCGATCAGGATATCGCGCGCGTTCCACTCGGCATAACGCAACAGGCCCAGGTGGCGGGACCGGCGGCACTTCCACTCATAGCAGGCGCTCACCGGCACATCGCCGTACCCGAACACGCGCGCCGTTTCGCGAAGTATCCAGTTCGCCTTGCCCACGCTCAGCTCGGGCGGGATCGTCATGCCCACCGACTCTTCGCCCATGAAGTCGAGATATTCACGGGGAAACCCTCCGCGGAACAGGGCGGCCAGCAATCCGGGAGTGGCGCCGCCGGAATTGCCGATCACGAGGCGGATCTGCGGGGCCCATTTACGGTAGGCCTTGGCGATCGCCAGCGCGTCGGCGGCCTTCGCCGTGTCATACTCAGACTGCTTCGCATCCACCTCGGTCTTGCCGCCCAGCAGCTCCAGCGGGTACGGGCCTCCGCCGCTCTCGTGAAAGATCAGCGCCATGGTGGCATGCGGATACTTTTCCAGGTTGGCCTTGACCAGCTTCTCCATCTCCTTGTCCGCTTCCGCCGGATCCTTGCTCCGGGCCCTCATGTAGGGAAGCTGGCCCATGGTCAACTTCCACGGTTCCCCGGCTTTCTCGCTGGCCATCTGGGTGTTCCGGATACCGGCATTGAGCAGCAGTTCACCCACCTGGGCGATGTTCGTGATCGTCCCGTGCGCTCCGCCGAAGTTCCATGCGAAGTAGGGCGACTCGTATCCCGCCTTGCGGGTATCCTTGTCGATCAGCGCGAAATACGCCGTATGGCGAAGCAGCTCCAGCCCCTCGCGGGTGGACAGCGTGTAATCAACCCCGTACCAGCCCAGCTCCGTCGCGGAAAAGGGAATCTCCACCGCCTGCCCGAGGCCCGGTCGGTCGAACACCACATCGCGCTTCCCCTTCTCCAGCACGCGGCCGCCGATGTCGCGCACGGCCCAGGCGAGGGTGCAGGAGGATTTCTCCACCGAGCTCAGCGTGGCCGTCATGGCCGGCTTTTCCCCTGGGCGGTAGAAATTGCCGAACGACTTCGGCAGGATCGCCATCTCCACCGGCGACCGCTCCAGCGTGGCGCCGAAGACATGGACGCCGCTGGT
>CAIKKV010000635.1 GCA_903828035.1 uncultured bacterium | reverse complement strand
CTCTTCCTATCCCTCTTGTTGTCACAAGCGCCTGCCCGCACGCATTTTACACCGATTGATTTTGCGACTATACCTGACTTTAAAGGGGAATTTCCATTAAAATGCCGTCGCAATTGCTTAGACGGATCAAGAAAATATCTTAGATTTTGCTTCGCAAATGATCATTTTGCCGGTATAATAAACCCAGCGTAGGGTTACGCGATTAGTTCAGTCCCCTAAAGGAGAAACCACCTGATGATGCTATCACACATACGCCGAAAGATCGGACCGATTCTTGCCCTGGCCTTCGCGCTGGGCGCCGCCGGGGCCATGGCGGCCGAGGTTACGCTGGCCTGGGATGCGCCGACAGCCAATATGGACGGGAGTCCCCTGTCGGACCTGGCCGGAAACATTGTCTACTACGGCACAGAGCCGGGAGTCTACCAGGCGGGGCTCGATGTCGGTTTGACGACTCAGGCCACCGTGACCGGTCTCCAGGCCGGGGTGACCTACTACTTCGCCGTGCAGGCCTACAACTGCTGGGACTACCCGAGCGAGCTGTCGCAGGAAGTCGCGGCCGCCATGCCGTTCAGCAGCCTGCCCGATAACGATCAGGATGGAATGCCGGATGCCTGGGAACTTACCTACTTCGGGGGGCTTTCCGCCGCCAAGGGCGGGGCGGAGGAGGATTATGACTCGGATGGATTCGTTAACCTGGAGGAGTACGTGGCCGGCACATCTCCGGCGGATCCCGCAAGCGGTCCCTTCATCACGCTCAACGTGACGAACAAACGAGTCAGCCTCTCCTTCGAAGCCCTGCAGGCGGACTCCGGCGTACAGCGTTATTATGCGCTGGAACGGACCGACAGCCTGAGCACCCCGGCCTGGACGGCCATCCCGGGCTACGACCGGATCCCGGGCCAGGACCAGGTTGTTTCCTATGTGGAGCGCACGCGGACGCGGTCTTACTACCGGCTGAACATCTGGCTCGAATAAACAGATTCTGATTCGAAGCGGCGCCGCTCCCCTGCGGCGCCGCTTTTTTTTTTGCGTAAGGGATGTCGAAGGCGGTTCTAAGCCATCGGCCAATTGTGACGGACGCGCGCCCGGTTTATAAACAAGAGCGATGAACGTACACAGGAGGCGGACATATCCATGACAGGGGCGTCAACCCAATTCCCGTATCCCGCAGGCGTGGTGCTGACAGGTGGTGATTTCATGGCGCTGGGCGTCCTGCGCACCCTGGCGCGGAAAAAGATACCGGTCGTCCTGCTGGAGCACGAGCATTCGATCAGCCGGTACTCCGCGTGTCCGAAGCGGATATTTAAATCGCCGCCGCCGGGCGATCATGAGGCGTATGCCCGGTTTTTGAAAGCGATCGCCCAAAAGGAAGGCCTCCGCGGCTGGGTCATCTTCCCCAACAGCGACGAGATCGTCTACGTGCTCTCCCGCTACCGGGAGATGCTGGAGCCCTACTACCGGATCCCGACACCCGGATGGGACGTGATCCAGCACGTGTATATCAAGAAAATGACCTATCAGCTCGCCGCCGAACACGGGATCCCGATCCCGACCACGTATTTCCCCCAGAGCCTCGAGGAAGCGGCGGCGCTGAACCTGAGCTATCCGGTCGTGCTGAAACCCTCCATCCGGGACCACTTTTACAGCCGGGTCAAGACCAAGGCCTACCGGATCGACAACCGCGACGAGTTGATCCGCGTCTACCGGCAAGTCAGCCAGGTCATTCCGCCTTCCGAGATCCTGCTTCAGGACCTCATTCCGGGCGGGCCGACCCGGCTCTACTCTTTCTGCCCGTTCTTCAAAGACGGGCAAACGGTGGCCAGCATCATGGCGAGGCGATCCCGCCAGCATCCCATGGATTTCGGGCACGCCTCCACCTTTGCCGAGCTCGTCGACATTCCCGAGTTGCGCACGCAGGCCGAAAAGTTCCTGCGCCTGATCGGCTACTACGGCCTGGCCGAGGTGGAGTTCATGCACGACCCCCGCGACGGCGTTTACAAACTGATTGAAATCAACCCGCGCATCTGGGGCTGGCACGCCCTGGCCATCACGGCGGGCGTGGATCTCCCCCATTATCTCTACCAGGACATGATCGGGGAAACGCCGCAGGTGCAATCGGCTAGGGGGCCCGTCAAATGGTTCCATCTCACCACGGACATTCCCACCGTTATCCTCGAAATCCTGCGGGGCCGCATGACGCTGGGAAACTACTTTTCCTCGCTCAAGGGGCTCAAAAAGGACGCCGTGTTCTCGCTCAGCGATCCGCTGCCTTTCCTGGCCGAACTGATCATGATTCCCTACCTGTGGATGAAAAGGGGCTTTTAACATGGACATCACCCTGCTCGCGAGCGGCCTGGTCGTCAGCCTTCTGATCCTGATTCCCATCGCCATCAAGTGGGACCTGGCGCTCGGCGTGTCCGTGCCCGCCGCCATCCTGATCGGCCTGACCAGCAGCGCGCTCTCCGGCCTCCTGGCGCCCGCCTGGGGCCTGCACGCTCCCG
>CAIKKV010000634.1 GCA_903828035.1 uncultured bacterium | reverse complement strand
GCCAAAAGCAAATTTCCTTATATTTATTGATCTTATTCTGTCATCCCGAGCGGAGGCACGCTTCGGGCCGGAGTCGAGGGATCTCCGGGTTTAGACGGTAAGGAAGAGATCCCTCGACTACGCTCGGGATGACGGCAAAGGCGCTGTGAGGTCGAAGAAAAACAGGCCTGACAGGTCTTTCATTCAATGAATAATCCCCCCATAAACCCTGAAGCGCCCAGAAAGTTGCATTTTTTGCAATTTTCTGTAGAGTCTTCGCACTTATGAATCGGATCGGAATCGACCTGGGCGGAACGAAAATCGAAGGCGTCGTCCTTGATGCGGCGGGCGCGGAGCTGCTCCGCAAGCGCATTCCGACGGAGCGCGAAAAAGGGTACACGCACATCCTGGAGCGGATCGCGGGATTGCATGACCAGCTGGTCCGGGAGACCGGCTCGGCCGCGCACACGTTCGGCATCGGGACCCCCGGCGCCGTTTCCCGGCGCACCGGCCTGCTGAAGAACTCCAACACCGTCTGCCTCAACGGCCAGCCGCTCAAGGCGGAACTGGAGCGGCGGCTCGGCCGCCCGATCGAGATCCAGAACGACGCCAACTGCTTCGCCATGGCCGAGGCCATGCGGGGCGCCGGCCAGGGCAGGGATCTGGTGTTTGGCGTGATTATGGGGACAGGCTGCGGCGGCGGAATCGTGCACAAGGGGGGCGTCATCACCGGCCTGCAGGCGATCGGCGGCGAGTGGGGGCATATGGCCATCGACCCGCAGGGGCCCGCCTGCTACTGCGGCGCGCGCGGGTGCGTGGAGACGCTCATCAGCGGCGGCGGGCTGGAGCAACGCTGGCTGGAGCAGCACGGGGCGGCCCGCCCGCTCCGGGACATTGTGCAGGATTACCGGGCCGGCGAGGGCCGCGCCGTCGCGTTCATGAAGCTGTTTTTCGCCCGGTTCGGGCGCGCCCTGGCCAACCTGATCAACGTGCTCGACCCCGACATCGTGGTGCTGGGCGGCGGGGTGTCCAACATTCCCGAGCTGTACGACGAGGGCGTGAAGGAGGTGGCCCGCTGCATTTTCAGCGACAGCCTGGAGACGCCCATCGTGAAGCATGCCCTCGGCGATTCGGCGGGCGTGATCGGCGCCGCCCTGATCGGCATTTGAGCGGCAGAAGAGGCGACTGCCCCGGCGGACCTGCGCCAAGGCTGGACAGGCGGCGCCGTACTGCCTATTATCGCGGTGTAATGAGGAGACGCCCCGATGACAGAAGAAACAATGGAGAGCCGCCTGAAGCGGATGATCGTTGACCGCCTGTTCATGAAGATCGCGCCCGAGGCGATCGAGGATGAGAAGTCGCTGGTCAGGGACTACGGGGTCGATTCCGTGAGCCTGTTCGAGCTGGTGGTGGGCATCGAGGAGGAGTTCGGGATCCGGATCGGCGACGAGGAGTTCGACATCAAGCACTTCCTCAGCGTGGCCGCCCTGGCGCGCTTTGTCCGCTCCAAGCTGGCCGCCCCCGGCGCGTGAGTTTCCCATGAATGAAGAACCCTGCAGGATTGACAGCGGCGACGGCTGGCTGAGCGGCATGATCCACCGGCCCGAGGGGCCGGTGAGCGCCTCGCTGGTCTTCTGCAACCCCCTGTTCGAGGAGCGGAAGCCGGCCCAGCGGATCCTCGTGGAAACCGCGCGCGCCCTCTGCGCGGCCGGCTACGCCGTTCTCCGGTTCGACTATCGCGGCTGCGGCGACAGCAGCGGCGAGTTCGAGGCGTATTCCGTGCCCGACTGGCTGGCCGATATCGAGGCGGCCACCGGCTTCCTGAAAGCCCGTGCCGCCGGCCACTCCACCGGCATGCTGGGGCTCCGGCTGGGGGCTCCGCTGGGGCTGAAGGCCTCCGCCGGAAAAGGCCTGTTTGATTTCGCCCTGCTCTGGGAGCCCGTCCTTCACGGACGGGAGTATGTGGAGCAGGAGTTGCGGCGCAAGCTGATGAAGGAGATGATGACCTTCTGGCGGAGCCAGGCGTCGCGGGATTTCCTGATCCAGGAATTGGTGGCGGGCAGGACGATCGACTTCGACGGCCACCCGGTGACCCCGGCGTTGTACCGGGATCTGGGCGGGGTGGGGCTGGACGGGCTCCAGGCGCCCCTTCCCCGGAAGGGGTTGGTGCTGGCCATCGGGAGCTCGGAGCGGCCGTCTCCCGCGCTTTGGGGGGCTGGGGAGGCCTTGCGCGGGGCCGGGATGGACTGTGACGTGAGGGCGCTGAGGGAGCAGCCGTTCTGGAACCTGGTCGGCCTGGTCTCCTGTCCGGCCCTGATCCGCGAAACGCGCGAGTGGCTCCAGCGACAAGTTCGCTGAAAAGCGGCGGCATTCGCCCCGGTCCCGGCGGGGATGGATTGACTCCCCCCGGTTAGCTGGTATGATGAACGCCAGCTTTCAGGGAGTTTATCAATGAGTGTTCGTGTACGTTTCGCGCCCAGCCCCACCGGGCAGGTGCATATCGGCAATATCCGGGCCGCCATCTTCAACTGGCTGTTCGCCCGGCATCATGGCGGCGAGTTCCTGCTGCGGATCGAGGATACCGACCGGGAGCGCTCGACGCCCGAGGCGGTCAAGGGCGTGCTGGACGCCATGGAATGGCTGGGGCTGAACTATGACGCGCCGCCCGTTTACCAGACGGCCGAGAACGACCGGCACCAGGCGGCGGTTGAAAAGCTGCTGCAGACCGGCCACGCCTACAAGGGCACCAAGGGCGAAGAGGGTGGCGAAGTGGTGTTTTTCCGCATGCCCGGAACCGACATCACGTTCGAGGACGCCGTCAAGGGAACCCTCGCCAAGAAGGCCGAAGACCTGAAGGACTTCGTCATCGTGCGCTCCAACGGCACGCCCGTTTTCCATTTGGCGAACGTGGTGGACGACGTGACGATGAAGATCACCCATATCATCCGGGGCGACGACCATGTGGAGAACACCTTCCGGCACATCGCCCTGTTCGCGGCGCTGGGCGCCACGCCCCCGGTTTACGCCCACCTGCCGATGATCGTGAACGCCCAGGGGAAGCCCTACTCCAAGCGCGACGGGGCCGCCTTTGTGGGCGACTTCCGCACGCGCGGCTTCCTGCCCGAGGCGCTGTTCAACTTCCTCGCGCTGCTGGGCTGGTCGCCGGGCGAGGATCGCGAGCTGATGACCCGCGACGAGATGGTGGCCCTGTTCGATTTCAAGCAGGTCAAATCGTCTCCCGCGCAGATGGACATGCGCAAGTTCGAGTGGATGAACGGGGAGTATATCCGGAGGATGCCGGAGGCCGAGTTCCGCCAGCGGTTCCGGCAGGCGCTGGAGGGCGCCGCCGCGCTTCCCGCCCAGGTGGATGAAGCCTATTTCAACGCCGTGGCCGCGCTGATGCACTCGCGCACGAAGTCCTTTCCCGACATTCCGCCGGCGGTGGCCTTTTTCTTCCGGGATGATTTCACGTGGGACGACAAGGTGGTGAAGAAGCGGCTGCACAAGCCGGGCGCCCCGGCCCTCCTGGAGGCCATGAACCAGCGGTTTGCCGGGATGCCGGACTTTACGGCCGCCGCCCTGGAGAAGACGCTGCACGACCTGGCCGTTGAAAAGGGCGTGGAGATCGGCGAGATCATCCACCCCGTCCGGGTGGCGGTGAGCGGCCTGGGCGTGGGCCCCGGCCTGTTCGAGATGCTTGAGGTCCTGGGGCGCCCCCGGGTCATGGCCCGCATCGCCCGCGCCTTGCAGTTGCACGGGGGGGCGGTATCTTGAAAAAAGAGGACATACCCCAATTGACCGGATGGCAGCTGCCGGTGGTGGTGATCGCCGGCCGCACGAATGTGGGCAAGTCGGCCCTGTTCAACCGGCTGGCCGGCCGGCGCATGGCGATTGTGCACGAGGAGGAGGGCGTGACGCGCGATCGCGTGGCGGCGCCCGCGATCTGGGAGGAGCGGCGGTTCGAGCTGGTCGACACGGGCGGCATCCTGACGTTTGACGGCAAGATGACGGCGGACGGGCTCGACGCCTCGGTGCGCCACCAGACGGAGACCGCCCTGGAGGACGCCGCGGCCATTATTTTCGTGATGGATGTGGAGAGCGGACCGGTTCACCTGGACGAAGAGGTGGCCCGGCTCCTTCGCCGGTCCGGCCGGCCCGTTTTCGTGGCCTGCAACAAGTGCGATACGGAGGCCCGCGACGGCGCCGCCGCCGCCTGCGAGCGGCTGGGGTTCCCCGTCTTCCCGGTGTCGGCCCTGCACAACCGGGGCATTCCGGAATTGATGACGGCGGTCTGCAAGACGCTGCCGACGGTGGCGGCGGCGGCGCCCGTGCAGCCCCTGCGGGTGGTCTTCGCGGGCCGGCCGAACGTGGGAAAATCGTCGCTCACCAACGCCGTGATCCGGCGCGACCGGGTGATTGTCGCGCCGGTGGCGGGAACCACCCGGGACAGCATCGACATTCCCTTCACGGTGGGGACGGGGGAGACGGCCCGCCACTATATGCTGACCGATACCGCCGGCATCCGCCAGGCGGGCAAGATCGACACGGCGGTGGAAAAGTTCAGCCTGATGCGGGCCGAGGAGAGCATCCGGCAGTCGCACATCGCCGTGCTGCTGATGGACGCGGAGCAGGGCCCGACGCAGCAGGACAAGAAGATCGCGGCGCTGATCCGGGAGCACCGGCGCGGCTGCGTGATCGTGATCAACAAATGGGATCTGGCCCGGGGGAAGGTGCAGGAGAAGGCGTACGAGGCGGCTTTCCGCAGGACCGTCCCCTTCCTGGACTATGCGCCGCTGGTGTTCGTTTCGGCCAAGACGGGGTATAACGCGCAGGCCTTGCTGGAGGTGATTGACCATGTGGCGGCCCAGATCCGGGCCACGCTTCCGACGGGGCTGCTGAACCGAACCTTTTCCGATGCCTACGAGCGGACGGCGCCGCCCACGGTCCGGGGCAAGCGGCTTAAGATTTTCTATTGCACCCAGGTGGGCGTGGATCCCGTGCGCATCATCCTGTTTGTGAACGATCCGGACCGCTGGGTGCCGGCCTATGAGACGTTCCTGGTCAAGGCGCTGCGCTCGCGGTTCGGGCTGGAGGGGGCGCCGGTAGTCCTGACGGGAAGGCGCCGGTCCTCGCGCGAGATCGCGGATCGGGGTTGAAGGCGCGGCGCTTATTTGATAAGCTTGTTTTGGCTTAAACAAGAGGTTCCATGGAAGGCCGTAAAGAGCAGCTTTCAAAGACCATTCAGATCAAGATCAGCGATCTGTCCTTGAGCGCCCCG
>CAIKKV010000633.1 GCA_903828035.1 uncultured bacterium | reverse complement strand
GTCACCAAAGGCCACGCGGTTGATTCCTCGGCGATGGTCAGCACCCCGGGAAAGGTCGTGTGCACGGCATCGTTCACCGAGCGAAGGAAGTCGACGGCGTCCAGATTTTCCCTGCCCCCGTATTTATTCGGGATCCATTCTCCGGCCTTCCTCGAGTAGTCCAGATAGAGCATCGAGGCGACGGCGTCCACCCTCAGGCCGTCGATATGATAGCGCTCGCACCAGAAAAGGGCGTTGGCCAGGAGGAAATTCTTCACCTCGTTGCGGCCGAAATTGAAGATCAGCGTGCCCCAGTCCTGATGGGCGCCCTGGCGCGGATCCTCGTGCTCGTACAAAGCGGTGCCATCGAACCGGGCCAGGCTCCACGAATCCGACGGGAAATGCGCCGGCACCCAGTCCACAATGACGCCAATGCCCGCTTCGTGCAGCGTATTGACGAGAAACTGAAAGTCTTCCGGCGTGCCGTAACGGCTTGTGGGGGCGTAAAAACCGGTCACCTGATACCCCCAGGAGGGAAAATAGGCATGCTCGGCCACCGGCAGGAACTCCACATGGGTGAATCCCATGGTCCTGACATAATCGACCAGCGGCCCTGCGATGTCTCGATATCCCGGCGATTCGAACTCGCTTTTCTTGCGCCAGGAGCCGAGATGGACTTCATACACGCTGATCGGCGAATCGAACTGGTTCCACTGTTTTCGCCGGCTCAGCCAGCTTTCGTCGGTCCACTCGAATTGCTTCGTTTCCCACACGATGGCGGCATTCTTCGGCGCCTTTTCAAAAAACAGCCCATGCGGATCGGTCTTGACGGCGAGCACACCTTGGGAATTGGCGATTTCAAATTTGTAGAGGGCTCCGGGCATCACACCGGGAATAAAGATCTCCCACACGCCGGAAGTGCCGATCGAGCGCATCATGTGGCAGCGGCCGTCCCAGGCGTTAAAATCGCCGACCACACTCACCCTCCGGGCATTGGGGGCCCAAACGGCAAAACTGACGCCGGGAACTCCGTCAATCACCTGGCAGTGGGCGCCCAATTTGTCGTAAATGTTGCGGGCATTCCCCTGATTAAACAGGTACAAATCGACTTCGCCCACTGTGGGCAAAAATGAATAGGCGTCCCGGGTGCGATGCTCCCGGCCTTCGGAGTTCAAAATAACCAGGTCGTAAGCATAGACCTCTTTGGCCGCCTTGGTCACCCCCTCGAACAAGCCGGACGGGTCAATTTTTTTCAAGCGAATCGCCGGTTTCTTCGATTCATGCACAGGGGCGATATCCACCCGTTTCGCACCGGGGATAAAGGCTCTCACCACCACCCCCGAGCCATCCCCCAGCGGATGCATTCCAAGCAGTTGATGCGGTTGATGATGTTCCAGGCGGACCAGGCTATGCAATTCTGCGGCGCTCAATAACATGCAGTCCACTGTGCCACATTTTTCGGGAAAGGGTAAGGAAAATCGACTGCATCCGCCGATGGCGAGCGCAACTTATTTTCATCGCCAGAGTGGCGCCGCGCATTATTTTGGTTTCTAGAGATTTGAAAATCTGGCATCGTGAGGTAGTATAGTGGGCAACATAAACGTTATTGTGCAAAAAAAGCGACAACAAAGGGAAATGGCGGAGGCGTCCTCACATCCAGTGCTGGGCGGCCACCAACAGGTGCGGGCTGAATTGGATCAATGGTTCGAGTCTTTGGAATGCGTTCTGGAGCGGGTGTTGAAAAACCACCCCCCTGGGAGCGCCTTTGCCTTTTTGAACCGCCTGATCGCCCGTTTGCGGGCCGCAGGAGTTCAGGTGCCGCTCACGGTTAGCACTCCTTACGTCAACACCATCCCCGTGTCCGAACAGCCCGATTACCCTGGCGACCGGGAGCTGGAACGAAAAATCAAGAGTCTGCTTCGGTGGAACGCGATGGCTATGGTGGTCAGCGCCAACAGGTTGCATCACGGTTTGGGCGGCCATATCTCCTCCTATGCCTCAAGCGCCACGCTCTACGAGGTCGGTTTCAACCACTTTTTCCGCGGC
>CAIKKV010000632.1 GCA_903828035.1 uncultured bacterium | reverse complement strand
GGGCGGCGGTTCCGGCGGGTCCATTCTTGTTAATTGTACGACCTTTTCCGGCACGACCAACGGGCTGCTCAGCGCGACGGGCGGAAACGGCTTCTCCAGTAGCGGCTCCGGCGGGGGCGGCGCCGCCGGCCGCATTGCCGTGGTTTATGACGGCCCCGCCCAGGCCGCCCAGGCCCAGCCCCGCGTCCGCGTGACCACCGCTCCCGGCCGCCGGGGCAACACCAAGGCTCCGGAGGTGGCAGGCGATGCGGGCAGCCTGTACCTGCCGGACACCTTGTGGCTGTCGGAAGCGCCGGCCAACTTCCTGAGCGTCCGGCTATACGGCGTCACGAGCTGGTCGACCGACCGCCTGATGCTCACGAACGCCGCCCTCTGGTTTGCCGAGGAGGGCTTCAGGCTCACGGTGACCAATGATATTCTCTGCGCGACGGGCGGCGTTCTCTCCCTGCCGCCTTTCTCCGTGTTGAACTGCGGCGGCAGCCTGACGCTGACGAACGGGGGAAGCCTGGCCGTGTATGGCGGCATCACCAGCGCCGTCACGGCGGCCTACGGCGCCCTCGTCAGCGTCACGGGGGCCGTGCGCATTGGCTCCGGCTCCTGGGTGTATCCCTATTCCGCCTGGGTCACGAATGGAGCCGGGGTACGGCCGTTGGCGACCAACAACGCCACGGCGGTTCCGTTGTTCGTCATGAGCAACCTGACGGTGGCGGCGGGAGGAGGGTTCGACGCGAGCGGGCTTGGGTTCGCCGGCGGCGTTGGTGTTTCCGACAGCGGTTTCGGTCCCGGTCGGGGCCTTTGCGTATTAAACGGTTATTATGGGGGTGGCGGCAGTCACGGAGGCAAGGGCGCAACGGGCTCCGGGGGCGCCGGCGGAAGCCCCTATGATCGAACCAATGCGCCCATCCAGCCCGGCAGCGGCGGTGGCGGAGAGGTGTCCGGGGCCGGCGGTGGCGGCATTCGGCTGGATGTGGCGGGAACGGCGTCGGTTCTGGGCACGTTGTCTGCCAGCGCCAATTCTGCGGATGTCTCGAGATACGGCGGTGGTGGCGGCGGCGGCAGTGTATTCCTGATGTGCGGACAACTTAACATCGGGACGACGACTGTGATCACGGCGAATGGTGGACGGCCCGGCGGCTCCACTTCCAAGACCGGCGGCGGTGGCGGCGGGGGCCGGATTGCCGTGGCCATCGGCTTGGCTGCCGCGGATCGTCAGAATCTCGCCGCGGGGCAATCGCCCGCCGGGATGACGGTTTTCAGCCAGCCCTCTCCGGTAAGCGCGGCCATTTCGGCAACCGGGGGCGTCGGGTATACGACCGGTTACAACGGCTCAAACGGAACGGTTGTATTTCTCACGACAAACCGGGTGCTCACCGTCCTGGGCAACCCGGCCGAGGCCGGCCTGCCGGATCCGCAAACCTACGGAAGCCAGGTGTATCCCGGCGCGGATGTGTGGGTGACGAACAGCGTCGGGACTCCGGCCAACCGCGCGGCGGGCGCGGGCTGGGCGAGTATCGGGTGGAAGCTGGCGGTGAGCGGGGGCGCCCAGGTGGACAGCGGCTCCGGGACGCAGGCCGTCGTTCACCTGACGAACGACATGGCCCTGACCTGGAACTGGACCAACGAGTATCAGCTCTCGGTCGTTTCGTCGGGGATCTCCAACGGATCGGTGAACGCCTCGGCTGTCAACGGGTGGTACACCAACGGCGCGGTGGTTTCCGGCATCCTCGCCACGGCCTCCAACGGTTTCCTGTTCTCGCAGTGGGACGGGGTGAGTTCCGGGCAGTATGACAATCCGCTTTCCGTGACCATGACCAATGCCAAGTCCCTGACGGCCGTGTTCGTCTCGTCGACCGGGGTGCGGAAAACCTGGGCCGGCAGCGGGACGTGGGAGACCAGTGCCAACTGGACCCCCTCGGGGATGCCGGGCACCCTCGACGACGTGATCGTTCAATCCGGAAGCGTTCTCTTCGGCAACGCGCGGAGCGTCAACTCCCTGGTCATCAGCAACGGCGCGACGATGACGTTCACGAACTGGACCACCCAGCTCACCGCGTCGAATGTCACGGTCCTGGCCGGCGCGAAGATCACGCTGGCCCCGGCGTTCACGGACAGCCAGATGTCGAACCGGATCTCTATCGTCTGCACAAACTTCACCCTGGAAACGAATGCGACTATCGACGCGTCGGGTCTGGGGTACAAAGGGGGCGTCCTCCCGACCGATAATGGCTCGGGGCCCGGCCGGGGGCTGGCGGGGACCGGGTATTACGGCGGCGGGGCCGGGCACGGAGGCGCTGGCGGCGATGGAACCGCCGGCAACGGCGGAGCGGAATACGACTCCACCAACGCGCCGGTGCTGCCGGGCAGCGGCGGCGGCGGGGAATCCGCCGGTGCTGGTGGCGGGGCTGTGCGGATCGATGCCGCCAGCGCGGTCACGCTCAACGGAACGATCACGGCTGACGGCTTGCCCCCCGTGCTCCTCGGGGGCGGCGGGGCCGGCGGCTCGATCCTGATCCATTGCGCGACGTTTTCCGGCACGACAAACGGCCTGCTTACGGCGAATGGCGGAAACGGAAAGGATTCCAATGGCGCGAGCGGCGCCGGCGCGGGTGGCCGTATTGCTGTGCTCTATGGTTCGGCCCAGCCCAGGCCCGGGGTGCGTTTCTCCGTGGCGGGCGGCCTTCGTTCGACGAATACCTACCGGATCGTGGAGTCGGGAGAGGCGGGAACCCTTTACCTCCCCGACGCCGCGTTCCTGTCGGAGACGATGGCGAACTTCCTGAACGTGCGGCTTTATAGCGGCGTCACGAGTTGGTCAGCGGATCGCCTGGCGTTGACGAATCGAGTTGTCTGGTTCGGCGAGAACGGGTTCGCGCTCACGGTCACCAACGATATCGTGTGCGAGACCGGGTCCCGCCTCACGATGCCGCCGCGCTCCGTGCTGAACTGCGGGGGCAACTTGACGCTGACCAACGGCGGCGCCCTGGCCGCCTACGGCGGGGTCACGAACGCCCTCACGGCGGCCTACGGCTCCCTGGTGAGCGTGACCGGAAACGTGAGCCTGGCGACCGGTTCGTGGGTCTACTGCTACGCCACCTACGCCACCAACGGGGCCGGCCAGCCTCCGCTTGTGACGAACCCGGCTGTTGCGGTTCCGCTGTTCACCATGAACAACCTGGCCATTGCCGCGGGGGCCGGGTTCGACGCCGACGGAGGCGGCTTTGGCGGGGGACAGCCCAATTCAGGTCAGAACGGTTTCGGGCCCGGCGGGGGGCTGTCGGTCGGCTTCTACGGCGGCGGCGGCGGCCATGGCGGCGCTGGCGGAACCGGTCAGCAGGGCAACGGGGGTAGCCCGTATGACAGGACGAATGCGCCCCTCCGGCCCGGCAGCGGCGGCGGAAGCGAACGGGGCATGCCCGGCGGCGGAGGGATCCGCATCGAAGCCCGAGGCATGGCCACGATCGATGGAACCCTTTCGGCCAATGCGCCGCATGCTTCTGCTGCGAGCTACAGCGGCGGCGGTGCCGGCGGCTCAGTCTTCCTGACCTGCCAGGATTTGCGCGCTTCGGCCAGCGCCCGGTTGACTGCCAACGGCGGCAACCCCGGTTTGCAGGGGATCACGCCAACCTCGGGCGCGGGCGGGGGCGGGCGGATCGCGGTGTGGATTGGAACGTTCACGGATTCGCAGCGCAACACGCTTTCCGCGGATGGCGTCGTTCCCAGGGCGGTGATCAGCTCCGGCTATGCCCGGTTCCTGGGCGCCGCTTCGGTGACAAACGGCATCAACACCGTCTATCCGGAGCGAAACGGACAGCCGGGCACCGTGGTCTTCCTCTCAATGCCGACGCCGGCCGGCACCCTTATCCTGATTCGGTAGGGAACCTGATCCCAACGCGGGCGCGATGGCGACAGCCTCCGCCCGCCGTATTTATAGTTGGCGCCTGAAGCGCGCCACGAGCATGGGGCGTTTATGACGGAATCGACAGGGATGACGCTGAGGCCTTATCAGTTGTTGTGCGCCGTCTGCGCGCTCGGCGAGGACGATCCCGGCGCGATCGACGCGGAATCCGGCAGGATCCTGGAGGCCGTCCGGAAGGCCCCCGACATGCCGATCACGCTTTGCTGCAATGCCGGCGACGTCTTTGCGTATCAGGATCCCGGCCCCGCCGGCGACACCCCCGACGGGGCCGAATACAATATCCGTCGCGACCTGGAGATCCTCTACAAGCTCAACCTGTTTCCGGGCTGCGTCCTGCCGGCGCGGATCATCTTCAACCGCCTGCTGGAACGGATCGAGGATGTCACGGGCATCTGCCGCTATGGGGCGGTGACGTCCGACGCCTGGAAGGGGTGCCCGAAGGCGGCCTGCGATTGCTACAAGCGCGGCCGCGCCAGGGGCATCGACGCGATCATTCCTCCCCGCACCGAACCGGCCATGCGGCAGGATAAGGAGAAGTCCCTTGCCGCGATGTACAAAGCCGAGGCGATCAGCGTCCGCCCGCACATCCTGCTGTGCGCCGTGTGCCAATACGGCGGCGGCACGAAGCCGCCCTTCCCCGAGGACAACCTGCCTGAACTTATCGAGCTGATCCTGAAGGCGCCGGAGACCCTGATTACGCTGGCCCCCTACGCGGATTGGATGATGTGCGCGCCCTGCCCCTTCCGCGCGGCCGGGCTCAATGCCTGTGTCACCAACAAGGGCTCGGGCGGATTGCCCAACCAGCTGCGCGACCTGCGGGTGCTTCAGAAGCTGGGGCTGACCTATGGATCGACGCTGAAGGCCCGCGATCTCTTCAGTCTCCTGTTCGAGCGGATTCCCGGAACGCTCGAGATCTGCCGAATCGAATATTCCAAGCCGTCTGTCTGGTGGACCGGCTGCGGGGTGGCCACCGCCGATAGCGAGAATTACGCGCAAGGCCGAACTCGGCTGATGGCGGAGCTGGCGGCCGCTTCGCCGGTGTAGCTGTTTCCGGGCGGAGTCACGGCGAGTCCGGTGGCCTTCAGGCCGTCGGTGGACAATGGCCCGGCGCGGCGAGGAACCCCCCCTGCGGACGCGATCGGCGTCCCGGTGTATTCCCTGCTTTCACACGGCGGGTGTTTCCGGTATAGTCATACCGAAAACATGCACCTCTATAATCACCTGTTGTTTTTGTTTTCCGGCGTGCTGCTCACGCTCGCGGGGCTATCGTGGGTATACCGCGGCACGTCACGATATGCGAGAACGCTGTGCCTGTTCCTCGCGATGGAGAGCCTGACCTGCTTTTCGTACGGGATGAACCTGGCGTCCGGATCGCTGGAATCCAAACTGGCGTGGAATCACCTGGAATATCTCTTTGGCTTGTTCGGCCCCCCCCTGATGCCGATCCTGGCGCTCCAGGTCACGGGATACGAGAGACGGCCGCCGGTTTGGGCGCTGGCGGCCATTTTCACGGTGCCTTTCGTGGGCGCCCTGCTGAACTGGACCTGCCGGTGGCAATCCCTCTACTATGCACGTGTGTGGCTGGAGGCCGCGGGGGACATGACGTTATTGGTAAAAGAGCGGGGCCCGCTCTACACGGTGGTGTTCGTCCATGTTTTCGCCCTGATTGTCGCCGCGGGCGTCATCTTTGCCTGGCGCCTGATCCGGCATAAGCGGCAGCTACAGGCGGGACAGATCGGCCTGATCGGGGTTGCGCTGCTGGCGCCGCTCGTGTGCGGCACGCCGTATTACTGGTTGCATGTTCCCTGGCTGCAACACGTCAACACCATTTACGCGGGCTTTTTCCTGACGGCGCTGGCGTTCTCGGCGGCCTTGCTCAGCGGGCAGTTCCAGGGCCTGCTGCAGGCGCTTGGCGAATCGGAAAAGCGCAACCAGTACCTGCTGGAAAATGCCAACGCCATTTTCTACACGATCGCGCCGGATGGCCGCTTTTCCTATGTCTCGAACTCCTGGCAGCAGTTTCTCGGGCACCCGGCGGAGGAGATGGTGGGGCGCGTGTATCGGGAGGTCGTCCTGGCGGAAGACGTGCCCGCCTGCGACGCGTTCCTGGAAGCCGTGGTCAAGTCGGGAGAGATGAAGTCGGGCATCGAATACCGTGTGCGGCACGTGGATGGCACGCTCCACTGGCACACGTCGAGCATCAAGCCGGTGCTGGACCGGCAGGGGCGGCCGGTGACCTTTGTCGGGGTGGCGCATGACATCACGGAGGCGAAGCGAACGCAGGAGGCGCTGCGGGTGGCCAACGAGCGGCTGAACGGGCTGATCGCCAGCCGCGAGGAGGAGCTGCGCGTGGCGGTTGCGGCGGCGCTGGAGGCGGGCGCGGAAGAGGCAAAGCGCATCGGCCAGGATCTTCATGATGGCGTTTGCCAGGAGCTGGTGGGGCTGCTGCGGATGGCGGAGAACGCCGGCCGGCACGGAGACACGGCGTCCGCGCTCCGGCAGGAGGCGGGGAGCCTCGCGGAGCAGGCGACACGCGTGCTGGGGCTTGCCCGCAGCGTGTCTTATGACTTGACCCTGCATGACCTGGACGCGAGCTCGCTGTGCGAGGCGCTGGCCGTCTTTGCCCGCCGGTTCGGGGGGGCGTCGGGGGTCGTGATCGAGCTGAACTACTCGCGGGACCAGAGAGCGGCCGCCATGCCCGGAGCGGAGCATGTTTACCGGGTTGTGCGCGAGGCGGTCCTCAACGCGATCCGGCATGGCCAGGCGCGAAAGGTTTGGATCGACCTGGTTTACGAGCGCGGGCAGATGGTGGTGTCCGTGACGAATGACGGAATCCCCTTGCCGCCGGAGCGGGCGTTCAAGCCGGGCGTCGGGATCAGCCAGATGCGGATGAGAGCGGGGCAGCTGGGCGGAGCGCTCACGTTTGCAAGCAATGCGCAGGGGCAAACGGTCGTGGAGTTGACGGTGCCGCAAGGCGGGTGGGAGGAGGAGCTATGACGGGTGAGCGCAAACGGCGGGTGTTGCTGGTGGATGATCATCCCCTGACGAGAAAGGGATTGGCGGAGGCCATCGCCGGCGAGGCCGATCTGGAGGTGTGCGGCGAAGTCGAGGAGTGGCGCACGGCCTTGACCCTGATGGAAAGCGTGCGGCCGGATGTCGTGATGCTCGACCTGAACCTGAAGGATGGAAACGGCTGGGATTTGCTTAAACAACTGGGCGACGATCCGGCCTCGCCCCCGGTGCTTGTCTTGTCCGTCTGTGACGAAGAAGTCTTCGCCGCGCGGCTCCTGAGGGCGGGCGCGAAGGGCTATTTGATGAAGGACGTGCCGATCGCCAAGGTCCTGGAGGCGGTCCGGAAGGTGCTCGCCGGCCATATTGCCGTGAGCGACGCGGTGGCCTCGCGCCTGATCCAGCTCGTCGCCGCCGGAACCTGCAAGACGGATAAGGCTTCCGGGCTCGGGGGGCTGAGCGACCGCGAGCTGCAGGTGCTCGACTCCCTGCGGCAGGGCATGGGGAACCGGGAGATCGCGGAGCGCCTGGGGGTCAGCGATAAGACGATCGGGACCTACAAGTCGCGGCTGATGGAGAAGCTGGGCGTCAGGACAACGCCTGCGCTGATCGCCCAGCTCCAGTCCGCTATCGAGTGAGCGCGTCGAGGAGCGGGCCCGTGAACGGGTGACGCCGGCGATCGATTTCGCCCGGGATTCCCGTCGCCTAGGCCCGGGCCAGGGGCGCCAGATCGGCCC
>CAIKKV010000631.1 GCA_903828035.1 uncultured bacterium | reverse complement strand
CATCGGGTTCCCCACGCACAAGGTGATGAACATCTTCTTTGTGCTGGGCTTTTCCCAGGGGCTTGTCGGGACGGCGGCAGGCGTCGGCTTCGGCATGCTGATCCTGCGGTACCGAAACGACCTCCTGCGCTGGATTTCCGACACGTTCCAGATGGAACTGCTGCCCCGCGAATTATACCACTTGAGCCAGATCCCGGCGCGCACCACGCTCTTTGACGTGGGGGTGGTGGGCCTTTCCGTGATCATCATCTGCACGCTGGCGGGGCTGATTCCGGCCTGGCGGGCGGCGCGGCTGGACCCCGTCGAAGCGCTGAGGAGCGAATGAGCGAACCTTCTTTCTTATCCGCCGAGAACATCGGCATGGCGTACAAGCTGGCCGGGAAAACCCTTCCGGTCCTGGTGGATGTGTCTCTCACGATCCAGCAGGGAGAGCGGGTGGCCATCGTCGGGCCCAGCGGAGCCGGAAAAAGCACCTTGCTCCATATCCTGGGCGGGCTCCAGAATCCGACGGCGGGCCGCGTGATGCTTCAGGATCAGGATGTGTACGGGCTTTCATCGCCCGAGCGCACCACGCTTCGCGCGCGGCGTATCGGATTTGTGTTCCAGTCCTATCACTTGCTCCCCGAATTGGATGTGCTGGAAAACGTGCTGCTTCCCACCATGGCGCTGGGGCGATCGACATCGCAGGCGCGTGATAAGAGCATGGAGCTTCTGAAAGCCGTGGGGCTGGCGGATCGCTGGAATCATACGCCGTTGGAGCTCTCGGGCGGCGAGCAGCAGCGCGTGGCCCTCGCGCGGGCGCTGGTCAACGACCCCGACATCCTGTTTGCCGACGAGCCGACCGGCAGCCTGGACAGTCACACGGGCGCCCACGTGCTGCAATGCCTGTTCGCGCTGACGGAATCGAAGGCTCGTACGTTGGTGATTGTGACGCACAATGCCGAGGTGGCGGGGGCCTGCATGCGGACGATCCGGATGAAAGACGGACGCATCGAAGCCTGATGGGTTAAAACCTCGGCTCTCCGAATAACAGGCGCATCAGCTCATCGCCCTTCAGCGCGCCCAGGTTGCCTTTGGGGCACACGATTTCATCGAAGGCGGGCGTGCCGTCCGGCTTCCAGCCCGGCTTGCTGACGGAGACAGGGACCGGAATGCGGGTATGCTTGCCGGTGGCAAGCGGGACGGGATGATCAGGCAGGACGGCATAGGCGATGCCGGGGCCCGCTTTTTCCAAAACCCGGGCGATCAAGCGCCGATCAAAATCCTCGATGGTCTGGATTTTGAGCTTCAAATCCTTGGCGTGGCTGACCTCGTCCATGGCTTCCACATGAACGAAGACGAAGTCGTGGGTCCGGATGGCGTCGAGCGCCGCATCGGCCTTGCCTTCGTAGTTGGTGTCGATATAGCCGGTGGCGCCTGGCACTTTGACGACGTCCATGCCGAGGCACCGGCCGAGGCCGTTAATGACATCGACCGCGGAAATGACCGCCGCGCTGATGCCGAACCGCTCGGTCAGCTTGCGCATGGAGCCGGGTTTTCCGCCGCTCCAGGGCCAGATGCCGTTGGCGACCCGCCCCTTGAGCAAGCGGGCGGCGGCCTCCATGAGCTCGGCGAGCTTCCGCGCCGTGACTTCGCCCTGGGGCGAAGCGGGGCGTGGGAAATGCTCGCGCACCGGATTGCCATGGTTGTCATCGGGTTTGTCGCATTGAACGGCGGCACTGAACTCGGGGCCGGAAAGCATCAGCAGGTTCCGGTAGCTGACGCCGCGATAAAACCGCACCTGGCTCGAACCGAGCGACTGGTTGAGCAGGGCGATGGCGGCTTCGGCATCGGACTGGCCGATATGCCCGCCTGAGAAATCGGTCAGCACCCCGGAGGGGTCCACCGAAACCAGGTTCATGCGGAAGCAGACATCGTGGGGCCCCATGGCGATGCCCTGGCTGGCGGCTTCGAGCGGGCCGCGGCCGCATATTTCGGTTTTCAGGTCGCAGCCGAGCACGGACATGTTGGCCACATCACTGGAGGTCGGATAGCCCGCCGGAAGGGTCAAAAGGGTGCCGCTGCGCCCGTTCCGGGCGATGGAATCCATCGCCGGGGTGCGGGCCGCCTGCAAGGGTGTGCGCCCGCCCAGCTCGGCAAGCGGTTCGTCGGCCATGCCGTCGCCGAGGAACAGGATTGTTTTATGTGCCGGAATCATGAGGGAATAAGTATGTCAGAGCCTCCCGATCAGTGTCAACGGCCAATCGAGTTTCCTGAACGGGAAGCTCAGGGACCCTGATCGCGGGCATCCCAAAGACTCTGTAAAAGCCATACTTTTTTCTTTTTCCCGAGGGGGGTCTTGCGTATGATAAACGGTTTGAGGATCTAGGACATGCGGGGCGGGTCCGCTGGAAGGAGAGGGGATGAGAATTCTGTCGGGCATACAGCCCTCGGGCAAGTTGCACCTGGGCAATTATTTCGGGATGATG
>CAIKKV010000630.1 GCA_903828035.1 uncultured bacterium | reverse complement strand
TCTGGCGCTTGGCCAGCTGCGAGGTCCGGAGAATGGTTTCGGCCTGGGCCGCGGCTTCGGTCATCGAGCCGTTCAGGCAGGCGATCGCCTCGGCATAACCGATGGCCTGACACGCGGTCGGGGCATTTTCAAGGCCTGCCTTGAACAGGCGCCTCACCTCGTCCAGCAGTCCGTCCGCATACATCCGGCGGACCCGGCGTTCAATGCGCGAGCGCAGCAGCGGCATGGGAAGGCGTAGTGCCGTTATCGGGGGATTGGCGGAGGCGCCTCCCCACTTCCGCTTGACGGTTACACAGCCGGCCGCGCCCAGCTCCAGCGCCCGGATCAGCCGGCGTGAGTTCCAGCGGTCGGACTCGGTGAGCGAGGCCGCCAGAGCGGGATAGGCGTCCTGCAAGGCGCGCCACAGGGGCGCTACGCCCTCCGCCGCGAAACGGGCTTCCCAGACCTCGCGCAGGGCCGGATCGGCCGGCGGGCTGTCATCCACGCCATCCACCAGCGCCTTGATGTAAAGACCCGTTCCGCCCACGACGACCAGCCCGCGCCCCCGGCTCCGATTTCCGGCCACGGCCCGGCTTGCCTCTTCCAGGTAAAGCGAGAGGGAAAACGGGGCGCCCGGATCCACGAGATCCAGCCCGTGATACCGGAGCTCGCCGCGCAGGCCAGCATCCGGCTTGGCCGTGCCGATATCCATGCCGCGGTACACCAGCATGGAGTCGGCCGATAAAATCTCGCAACCCATGTCCCGGGCCAGGCGGTGCGCGACATCGGTTTTCCCCGATGCGGTGGGCCCGGCCAGGATGAACGCGGAGCCCGGTGGAACAGAGGCTGTCATGGCCTAGGCCGACTCCGAGCGGAACGACGTCAGGAGGTAGAGGATGACGCCCGAGCAGATGGCGGCGTCGGCAATGTTAAACGACGGGAAATGGTAGCCGCCCCGGTAGAAATGCAGGTAATCGACCACATAGCCGAGGCGCAGCCGGTCAAACAGATTGCCCAGGATCCCGCCGGCCAGGAAGCCCAGCGCGATGCGCTGGACCAGGTGGGTGCCGATAAAATGACGTCGGAACACGATCAGCATCACCAGCACAATCAATGAAAAAAAGGCCAGGGCCACGTTGGAGCCGTCGAACAACCCCCAGGCGGCGCCGGTGTTCCGGACGTAGGTGAGGCTGAAAATGCCCGAAATCACGGGGAGCGATTCGCCGGGAAGAAAACGAAAACGGACCAGCTCCTTCACGAACTGGTCCGCCCACGCGATCAGGATGCCCAACACCAGCACCAGCATGAAGGCTCCCGCAAACCGTCCTACTCGGACTCCTCGCCGTCCGAAGCGCCCGGCTCGCGCTCGGGAGGCTGGACCAGGGCATTTCCAAAGGGACGGTAACGAGTGCGGCCCTTTTCCATCTCGGCCTGAATCGACACGCAATACCGGGCGTAAGGAAGGGCTTTGAGGCGCTCCTTTTCGATCGGCTTGCCGCTGATTTCGCAGATGCCGTAGCGACCTTCCATGATGCGGCGCAACGCCTCATCGATCTCGAAAAGGGCATCCTGCACCGAGCCGGCGACATTCAGCGCGAACTCGCGGTCGAAATCGTCGGTCCGGTCATCCGAAGGCGTCTCGTCGGCCACGGTAAGCGACTCGTTGGCCAGCGTGGCAACCTGACCCGTCAACCGGGCGCGCAGGTCCAGCAGCAGCTTCTTGAACCGCTCCAGCTCTTTCTCGCCAAACGGGCACTTCGCAGCCGGCTTGGGCGGGGGCGGAGGCGGAGGCGCCTTCTTGGCAGGGGCGGAAGGCTTGGGTGTCGGCTTGGCGACTGGCTTCTTTTGCGGCGCCGCGGGCTTGCGGGCAACCGCCTTTTTTTTCTCAGGCATATCGCATCTACCTCTTACTGTGCTTTCCTAATCGGGCAGTCACCATAGGGTTTCCAGGCTTGTTTTGTCAATCCAAAAAGGATCAGACGGCCGTCATGTTCCGGACCCATTCCTTGATCTCCAGCGGAAGCGAGCGGATGGCCAGCACCTTCGCCTCGCGATCCTTCCCCTCCTCATCCGGCACGGCCACCGGATCGCCCTCCTTCAGCCCTTCCAACCGCTTCCCGAGCCCGCTTTGGCAGGAGATGATATGCAGGGCCGGATCCTGATCCCAGTCGCCCAGGATCGTGAATGTATCCTTGGAGCCGTCGGCGTACTCCAGGTCCACCTGGACGCCCATGCCGGCCGTCTCCGTGGAGAAGCCCTCGAAGTCGGTTCCGCGGACCGTCTGCAGCTCGTGATGCATCTCATCCTTCCGATGCAGCAGGATGCCCTGCGTCTCCTTGGCGGTCTTGTACTCGTGGTTCTCGCGCAAATCGCCGTAGCTGCGGGCGATCTCGATATCGCGGGCATTCTTGGGGATCTCGATGTTGATGAGCCGCTCCCACTGCCGCTGCCGGCGGGTGTAGGAGCGCCAGGAGGTGAAGCCGGAGGTCGGCCGGGCGGGCTTGGTGACGTCGGACTCAAAAGCGGCGGCCAGCTCGGGGAAGAGGACGATCAGGCGGCCCAGCAGGGCCTGGGCGTCATAGTACATGGGCGCATCGGGCTCGCGCACCAGCCGCAGGAAATCGGCGCGGCGGATCTCATCCATGGCGCCCACGGTCCGCTGGAGCCAGTCGCGCTCGTTCAGCATGATCTTGAGCGCATTGGCCGCGCGCAGGTTCTCGTACATGAAGACGCCGCGCAGCATCTCGATGATGCGGAACGGGATCTCCTCGAGCGGAACGAGCTGCCAGTCGCGCACCTTGTCCAGATTGCGGGCCATCCAGCAGAGAAACCGGATGTTCTCCTTGCGGCCGTAGGCGACCTTCCGGAGCGTCTCCTGCAGCACCTCGCCCTGCCCCTTCTCCAGGAGCAGGTTGATGGATTCCGACATGGGCGACAGGTTGAGCACGGGAATCAGCCGCAACAGGACCGGCAGGCCCTCGGCCAGGTCGTTCGTGACCATCTCGATAAAGGGCTGGACGAGGCGGACGGGCAGGTCGTTGAGCAGCTTCAGGAAAGAGGCGTCCGGAGTCCAGCGGGCGCGCATGGCGGTCAGGTCGGCGGTGGGCGGCACCAGGCTCATCTGGCGGGCGGCCAGCATGGTCCGGACCACCAGTTCCTCCTGCGAGCCGGCGGCCCCGTAGAGGACGGCGCCGACCTTTTCGCGCACAAGCTGGTCAAACTCGGCATCGCCCTTCGGGCGGTCACGGTCCTGGAGCAATTCCTCCAGAAACTGCGTCAGCACCTCCAGCCGGCGCTCCTCGCGAAGGCGGGCCGTCCAGCGATAGGCGGGAGAGGCGGCGCGATCGATCAGCTTCAGCGGCTCGAGCTTCTTGGCCGGGATTTCGCAATCGCCGGCCGCCATCAGGCCGCGGCGGGCGGAATCCCAGAACGCCTTCCACCCGGAGGTGGGGATAATCGCGGGGCACAGCGTCTGCTGAAGCCGGGCCATGGGCATGGAGCCGAAGCTGCGCAAGGTGATGCGCACCACCTCGGCCGGCTGCTCCTGGACCAGGGCGGCCAGCTTGGCGGGCTGGCGGAACCGGATGGCCAGCAGATGGTCATCGCCCGGCAACTCCAGGGACTCGGCCACGAACGTATAAGCCATCTCGTGGTTGGGATGGCCCGCGAAATCGATCACGACCTTGGAATAAAAATCGTCCAGCCGCTTGATGGTGCCGGGGCCCCATGACTTGTGAACGCAGAACGCGCCGGGCTTCAGGCTCATCAGGAGCCGCAGCCGCCGGAAACATTCGGCGACCGGAAAGGCATCCTTGAACCCGGCGCCGGCCACGAAATTGCGTCCCATGTTCTCGCGGGAGTAGAGATCGGTCAGCCAGCGCTCGCACGCGGTCCGGATATCCGCCTCGGATCTTCCCGCCAGCCACGCGGAACGAATCTCGGCCAGGCCGGCGCCATGGACCATGTCATGGTCTTTCTTCAGCCGCTCCAGAAGCAGGTCGGCCCATGATTCGGCGGAAGCCCGTCGATCGGGCGCCGCGCCAACAGCCTTCAACACGGCAAGCAGCTCGCCCGCCTGAAGGGACGTCTCCTCCACGCGGGCAAGGAACCACTCTTCGATTTCCGGCAACGGCTTCAACACGATCGCTGGGTCCATAGTCGACGACTCCCGCGGAAAGGGGGCACTATCCCCATGCTGTTTATGGCTTTAACAAGAACACACAAGCATAT
>CAIKKV010000629.1 GCA_903828035.1 uncultured bacterium | reverse complement strand
TGGGAGCTCGGCAAGGGGCGCAGCCGGCCGGAAGTCGAGCGCTTCGGCTTGCCCCGCGTCTATCTCGACTACCTGGGGAAGCTCAAGACGCTGGCGACCGCTCAGGGCCGGGCGCCTCAATATTGGGGCGACATGGTGTGGAACCATTTTCAGGATAAGCTGGAGTTGCTGGATCCGGAGATGGTTCACGTGGACTGGGGCTACTATCGAAATTACCGATTTCAGGAACACGGGGCGAAGCTGGCGGCGGCGGGCCTTCCGTTCTGGGTGGCGCCTGGAACCAGCGCCTGGAGCACGTTGGTCGGCTGCAACGAGGCCGCCCTGGGCAGCAACCGGTCCGCCGCGAAGGCCGCGATCGAATTTTCAGCCGAAGGCCTTTTAAACACCGACTGGGGTGATGACGTCGGCTATTGGCAGTTTCTGCCGGTCAGCTTCATCGGCTTTGCCGCCGGCGCGGCCGTTGCGTGGGGGGAAGCCCGGAACACCGATGTGGCGATACGCTCCGCGCTGGACGCCTGTGTCTTCCTGGATCCGGCGGGGGTGATGGGCGGGGTTGCGTGGGAGCTGGGCGAGATCTGGGAGGCGGTGGGCGAGAAGACCACGCAGGCGCATTTGCTCGATCATATTTTGCGCGGCGGGCTGAACCAATCATTGCCCGACAATGTCACGGAAGCCACGTTGCGGAATACCGAGGCGCGCCTCGAGGCGGCCATGGCCCGGTTGCCTGCCGCCCGGATGAGCCGAGCCGATGGCGCGCTGATTGTCGACGAGTTTGCGAGCAACGCCCGCCTGGCCCGGTACGCCTGTCGCCTGGGAATAGCCCTGCGTCGGGGCGAGGCCGGTCGTCCAGTCGTCCGACGCGCCCTTGCGGACGAGATGCGGGAAATTATCTCCGAGCGCCCCCGGCTCTGGTTGGCCCGGAATCGCGAAGGCGGACTGGAAGACAGCCAGAACAAGCTGAAGGAGCTCACGATCTCCTTTTGAGGCGGGGCCGGGAAGGTCAGGATGAAGGGGGCGAGTCGACGAGTGCGGTCAGCGCCGGAAGGAAAACGGCGACGTGGCGCATGATGCCCAGATCGGTGGGATGAATGCCGTCCACCGTGCCTTCGGAGTCGCTTCCCAGCATTCCAAGGCTGGACAGGAAGTGGAGATTGGGGATCCCCTCTTTCGTCAACTTTTCATGGAGCCCTCGCAGGATAATGCCTTTTTCGGTGGGATTCACGTTGTGCACGCTGGCGTCTTCAACGAGCAGGATGGGCGTTGAGGGATGCGCCTTGCGCAAAATCCGGATAAACGGCTCCACGCGCTCCTTCACCATCCGCGGTTCCATGTTCGCGAGGCAGTCCAGGACGTAGAGAGAGGGATCCAGCTCGGCCAGAAGCGCCGCCATCTCCGGCTCCATCCGCCCGCTGGAAGAAAATCCCAGGTTGATGACAGGAACGTTCAACGACCGGCCCAGGATGGAGGTGGCCGCCATGCCGGGACGGGAGGCGCAGCCGCCCTGCGTGATCGAGGTGCCATAGAAGACGATCGGCTTGCGACCCGCGGTTTCGGCGGCGGACGGCGTGGACAGGCGATTGGTTGCCGGAATGCCGAGTTCCAAAGATTTCACGCCGTTGAAAAGCGGAAGATAAAGGATCTCTTCAGCACCCGGGGTCACGGTGAAAGAGACCTTGTTTTTGGTGACGGTGCGCGGGCGGCCGTTTGCCTTGAAGAGCCATTTGCCGGCGCTGTTTTTTTCATAGAGATCGAGGCCGCTCACTCCGGTTGACGGCATGTGGGGAAACCCCAGATCATTTTTGACAAGGACCCAGCGCACGTGAATGGCGGAGGCGTCCGTCGAGAAGCGCAGCGTCATGCCGGACGAGTCATGACTCAGCATCCAGACGTCCTTGGGGACAACGTCCCTGGCCTTTGCCGGAAGGCGGTCGAAAAACGATTCCGTCGCCTCCCACCCCTTCCCGCTCAACGCGAGCAGTTTTCCATCGAACCAGACGGTTTTCCCGTCCGGATCCGCCGTTCCACGCTGCGGGTCAATCGTGACGGCCCGCGCCGTTACGGCGCCGGCTATCCAGAGCATACACAAAAACCCCAACCGCGCGGCCCGTGTGTTGTTTTTCATGAGTTCTCCATGGGGGATCTAGATGATGGTGTTCGGAATGAAATGACCCGCCAAGTCGGTCGCCGGAACCTGGCCGAAAAGAATATCCGCATTGATCCGGAATGCATACAGGCGGGCTTCATCCAATTCAAAATGAATCCGAATCGGTTTGCCTTGAAGCGTGTCGAGCGTCTCCAGCGTTTTCCCCGCGGAAATCCAGCGCAGCGTCGCGTCGCGGTGATTACCTATAATAGGTACACAAGCGGAGAGCTCAAAGCCCGGCAGCGCCGCGTTGTCGAGTCCCCGCAGCTCGGCGCGGACCGCGCCGCAGAGGCGGGTTTCGGCATTGATCGTGAGCGGCCCCCCGTGGGGAATGAAATTGCGGGTGGTGATCGTGCCGGTTCCGCTTCGGGTTTCCATGGCGCAGAAGCCGTCCTTCCGCAAGCGGGAGACGGTGAGCTGCACCGCCGGCGTTCCCTTGGGCAGCTTGCCGTGATCCGCATGCTCGCCCCGGCAGGAGGCGGTGTAGATTCGCAGCCAGCCCTCGTCGTCCGCGATCAAGCTGGCGGGATACTGCGCCCCCCACCCCGGGCCCGACTCTTCCTTCAGCAGGGGTTGGCGGTTCGTCCGGTTCCAGGCGATGCCGTTGATGCTGTAAGTCAGCTCGGAGTCCACCACGCCCATCATCCGGGTCGTTCCATACAGGTCTTTCGGAGCTCCCCACATTTTCCAGAGAAACCCCACAAAATATCCTTCGTAATGGAAATGCGGCATCCCGTAGAATTCAATGAGATCGGGATCGGACGGATCCGGATGTTCCACGATAAGGGGCTCGTCGAACGTTTTCCAGTCCGAGGTCTGATAGAGCGCCACGCGGCGGTCGAGAAGCACGGGCCGCCCGGTGAATTGAAATTTCCGGGTGTAGGGATTCCACGCGATGCTGAACATCGTGTCCGTATGCTGCTTGCGCCAGACCGCCTGGCGGTCGATCTCCCAGTGAACCCCGTCCGGCGAAACGGCGATGCGGCAGACGCCGCAGACGCCGTTGACCGTTTCGCCGTTGTCGGAGTAGGCCAGCTTGTAGCGCCGCCGCGGGTCCGGCTCCCGCTCGTCGCGGAACGGCATGGCGCCGACGGCGGACTTTTCGCCCTTGAACACCCGGTGCTGCTCGGGGGCCGACGCGGGCTTTCCCGTGGCTTCGCCATGCGGGTCGCGTTCCCAATTTAGACCGTCCCGGGATTTGTACAGATAGGTGCCGGACCCGGCATCCCCCTTTGAGAGGTCCTGGATGCCCATGGCCCACATCCGCCACCGGCCGTCCGGCTCGCGGATGACGGTGGGCGAGCCGTAGGAAAAAGCAAGGGACGGATCCGTCGCCGGCTCCAGTCCGGGCCAGGGCTCGGCCTGGAACCAGCGGCGGCGCACATTCTGGTGTGTCAGGAAAGGCCAGTCGTCGAAAAACAGGATTGTCCGCATGCTCACCCTCCGGCTCGTGATGCTTGCTTGCCTTTAAGAAAGGCAAACTATAGCATCACTCGACAGTTTGCAACAGGGCAAGTATCGACGGAGGGGACCATGACGGATCGCTCGACAGTCAACGTTCAGGAGCATGGAGCCAAGGGGGACGGACAGGCGGACGACACCGAGGCGATCCGGGCGGCGATGGCCGCGCTGCCGCCCAAAGGCGGGGTTCTTTTCTTTCCGCCCGGCCATTATCTCACCGATACGCTGTTCCCTCCTAACTTCACGACGCTGTTGGGCCATTCGGCCTTCGGGTATCAGGAATCCGGCGGGACCGTGATTTCCCCGTTCAAGCCGCTTCAGCCGCGCCTGGTGGACCTGAACGGGCGGAAGGGCGTCCGCTTGACCGGGCTGACGTTCCACGGGCGCGATATGGGGACAGAAATGGCCGGCATCTACGCCGCGCGCGGAACGGAACACGAGCAGCACGTGGTCATCGACGGCTGCCGGATCGAGCACTTCTCCGGCAGCGGGCTGGCCCTGGGCGAGGCGCATGTGTGGTGCCTGCGCCATTCGATTTTCTGCTACAACCGCCTCGACGGCGCGGACGCCGCCCAGTCGTTTGACGGCTGGATCACGGACTGCATGTTCGTGGCCAACGGCCGCTACGG
>CAIKKV010000628.1 GCA_903828035.1 uncultured bacterium | reverse complement strand
TCCCGTTCTGTTGCTTGCCGTCCTGGCCGCGGGCTGCGGCTCGGGCGATCCGGACGTGCTGTTCGACAAAGGCATGCAGGATTGCGAAGGCGGCCATTACCGCGCCGCCGCCCGCTCGCTTGAAAAGGCCTGCCGCCTGGAGCCGAGGCATGCCGCCGCCCAGCTCTGGTGCGGGGTCGCCTTCTGGAAAGCGGATAAGCCGGGGGATGCCCTTCCGCATTTCCTCGCCGCCGCCCAGCTCGACACCTCCAACCCGATGCCCCTGGAATATGCCGCCCTGATCCTGGCCGAGCGCGGCGAGTGGCTGGAGGTGGCCAAGCGGCTGAACGAAGCGTTCCGGCGCATGCCGGACTCCCCGCGCATCCTGAATGACATGGGCGTGGCCTCGGCCATGCGCGGCAATTCCGCCGCCTCCCGCATCCAGCTGGCGCAGGCGCTGCGGATGAGCCCGCGCTATCCGGCCGCCCTGTACAACATGGCCGTCCTGTCGCGCGATGCGCTCCATCAGCCCGAGGACGCCCGCCACCTGTTCACCCGCTATCTGGAAGTGGCGCCGGATGGCGACAAGGCCGAGCTGGCGCGCAAGGCCCTGGAGACCATGGGGCTGCCTCCTTCCGCGAAGCCGGGCCGCGCCTCCCCGCGAGCCGAGATCCGGCCCGACACCCTGATGAAGCAGGCCCAGGCCGCCATCAGCCGCCAGGATTACGACGAGGCCGCCGTCCGGCTGCAGGAGGCCGCCGATGCGGCGCCCGCCTCGCCCGAGCCCCTCTGGGGCCTGGCCCGGCTGTTCGACGGGAAGCCCGGGCAGGCGGAGCGGGCCTCCAACGCCTACCGGACCTTTCTGCATGCGTTTGCCGACGATGCCCGCGCCCCACAGGCCCGGCTGCGCATCAATGCCCTCGCGAGTCGCCGGCTTGCCGCGGCGAGCCCCTCGGCCCCGCCACCCGAGGCCCTGGCCGGCGGCCAGCTGGTTTTTCATAAGCCGGAGGTGCGCAATAACGCCGAGGCGATGGCGGCGCTCGCGCGCGGGTCACAGTATTACCAGCAGCGCGACTGGGATCGCGCCCTGTTCGATTTCAAGCGGGTTGTCGAGCTGGACGACTCAGTCCCCGAGGGCTACTTCAACCTGGGGCTGATTTACTGGAACCGCGGGGATTTCGAGCATGCCCGGCAGCTTTTCCAGACGGCCCTGGCCCGGCGGCCCAACTGGTCCGATGCCCGGTACATGCTGGCCCGCGTCTATTTCCGGCAGCAGCTGGGAATCAAGGGGGTGGAGCACCTGACCGAGATCCTGAAGACCGCCCCGTCCTACGCCGACGCCTATTATGAGCTCGGCCGCTACTATCGCGAAACCCCCTCCCGCAGGACGCAAGTCCGCAACTGGTACGGCCACTACCTGCAGCTGGCCCCCAAGGGGGCCTATGCGCCAGAGACCAGCGCCTGGCTGGCTGCCAACCCCTGACGGAGAGACCGCCGCCATGCCCGTGCTTTCCAAGCGGATTCTGGACGAGATCCGGAGCCGCAATGATATTGTCGATGTGATCGGCGGCGCCGTCCGGTTGACCAAGTCCGGCTCGGCCTTCAAGGGCCTGTGCCCCTTCCATCAGGAAAAGACGCCCTCGTTCCAGGTCAATCCCGCCCGCCAGATTTTCCACTGCTTCGGCTGCGGGGCCGGCGGCGATGTGTTCGCCTTCCTGATGAAGCGAGAGGGGCTCGATTTCATGGGAGCGGTCCGGCAGCTGGCCCAGAAGGCGAACATCTCGCTGGAGTTTGAGGAGGGCGGGGCGGGGGCCGCGGAGCGCGCCGAGCGCGAGCGCCTCTACACGATTCACGCGGAGCTGGCCAAGGAGTATCACCGCCTTCTTCTCGAGGATGCCCAGGCCGAGCCGGCGCGCCGCTACCTGGCCGGCCGGCAGCTGGGCGAGAGCGTCATCAAGGATTTCCAGATCGGGTTCGCGCCCGAGAGCTGGGACTTCGTGGTGAACTGGGCAAGAACCAGGCAGTATCCGGTGGAGCAGCTCTCGGCCGCCGGCCTGGTGGCCCAGGCCGAGCCCAAGCCCGGCGCCTCCGTGCGTTACTACGACCGGTTCCGGAACCGCGTGATGTTCCCCATTTGCGACGAGCAGGGGCGGGTGGTGGCCTTCAGCGGCCGGATCCTGGTGGCCGATCCGAAGGCCGCGAAGTATGTGAACAGCCCCGAGACGCCCATCTTCCGGAAGAGCAACCTGCTGTTCGCCCTGAACAAGGCACGGCCCGCCATGGTGGAGTCGCGCACCGCCGTGGTGTGCGAGGGCCAGATCGACGTGATCCGCTGCCACTCCGCCGGCTTCACCAACGCCGTGGCCTCGCAGGGCACCGCCTTCACCGACAACCATGCCCGCATCATCCGCCGGTTTGCCGACAAGATCATCCTGGTGTTCGATCCCGATACGGCCGGCCAGAATGCCGCGCTCAAGACGGGACTCCTGTTCACCGAGGCGGGGCTGGACGTGCGGGTGGCCCGGCTTCCGGAGGGCAAGGACCCCGACCTGCTGATCAAGGAGAAGGGCAGGGAGGGCTTCCAGCAGGTGCTGACGGAAGCCCGGCAGGTGCTCGATTTCTTTGTGGAGATCCACAGCACCCGCGAGGATGTCCGCACGCCCTCCGGCCTGCGCCGGGTGGAGCTGGCGGCCTTCGAGCTGATCAAGCGCATGCCCGCCATGGCCGAGAGGGAGTCGCTGCTGCAAAGGCTGGCCCAGCGGCTCGCGGTGAACCCGCAGGCCGTGCAGCGGGATTATGACGTCTTTGACGCCAATGAGCGGGCCCGGGCGTCGCGCCCCAGCGAGCCGGCTCCGGCGGCCCCGGCCCTGGTGGCGGTCAAGCCGCCCCCGCCGGAGGAGGCGCTGCTGCTGGAGCACCTGGCGGCCGATCCCGCGCTGGTTCCGCTGGCCGAGTCGTATGCGCCCCCGGTGCTGTTCGGGCACGACTGGAGCCGCCTGATGCTGGCGGCCAT
>CAIKKV010000627.1 GCA_903828035.1 uncultured bacterium | reverse complement strand
TATTAGAGGTCATGTGGGCAGGAAACGCGGGAAAATCCCAGGCTTCGGCCCTTTTCGAGTGACAGAAACGCCCAAGCACTTGGCATGAAGTTCGAGAAGAAGAACCCACAGCACGCAAAGTGCAGAAGGAGCATCTTTTGAGTTGTGACAGCGGCTAACGTCGACGGCGAGATCAAACGGCGAAAGGGAGATCGTCCTCCAACACCGAAAACATCAACTGTCGCTGCAGTGGCTGGATGGACTGGCGTTCATGTTCGAATACGGAATGGGTGCTCAAGTCAGGACGAACAAGAAGAAGGCGCTGCAGCACTTCACGGTCGCGCTGCTCGGTGTGTTCAGGCCTTGATTGTTGCCAAGACTGATGATGTAATAGGCAGTATTGTCAGTATTGCGCTGGCAATTAAAGATGAAGATGTAATCAATGTCTTTTTACCTCAAGTTGGCGACATTGGCATCTTCGTGTCTGCTGCCGAACTGTGGCAGCAGCCTAGCGGCCTGTTCCTGCCTGCCCCCTCCACCCCCGGTGTGGACATCGGTGTTCAATGGCTCATGCAGCCCACCCTCCCCCCGGGCGAATTAGCCAAGCGGGTCCGGCGGCTGGTCACCGGCGACACACAGGAGATGTCGCCGCTGGTCAAGTTCCTGGAACAGGGCGGCTACCGGTTCGAGGCCGAGGTGCATGAGCCGGGCGAGGCCACCGTTCGCGGCGGCCTGATCGATGTCTGGCCGACAACGGAAGAATGGCCGTTGCGCATCGAGTTTTTCGGCTCCACGATCGAATCCATCCGCTCCTTCGAACCCGACACACAGGCTTCCCGCGCGGTCATCCGAGCCGCCATCCTGCCCCCCGTATCCGAGCAGGCGGGCGATCCGCTCGGGCAGGCCGTCTCCCTGCTGGCCCTGATGCCGCCGGAAACCGTGGTGATCTGGGCGGATTATCCGGCCGTTGAAAACATGGCAGCCGTCTACGAGGAGACCGTCCTGGAGCGGAAATCAGGGCCTCTCGCCATTCCCTTTGACGCGCTCAGCCAGCTCGTGCTGACCCGCCATCTGCGGGAAGTCCGCTCCGGGCTTCTCGATGATATCACCCCGCTCGATTTCGAGTCGCTGCCGTCCGTCGTCTCCATCACGCGGGACACCTTCCGCCCCGATCTGGCCGAGCAGCAGCGCCACTCCTTCCTTCTCCGGCTAGTCGCCCTGGCCGGGGAAGGTCGCCAGGTTTACCTCTTCTTCGAAACGGAGGGCGCGCTCCACCGGTTCCTCGAAACCGCCTCCGAGGAGATCCGCCGCGTGATCACCCCCCGGCTGGCCTTGCTATCCGAGGGGTTCACCAGCGCGGCGTTCGGCCTGGTGCTGGCCTCTGAAAGCGACCTGTACGGCCGCCGGAAACAGACCCGCGGACGGCTCCGGATGGAAACCTCGCGCAGCCGGGCCGGCAGCCGGATCGGCGATTTCTCGGAAATCCAGCCGGGCGACCTGGTGGTGCACATCGACCACGGCATCGGGCGCTACCGCGGCCTCGGCGAGATCGAGGTGGCCGGGCAGAAGCAGGAGGCGCTCATCATTGAGTACGCGGAAAGCGCCCGCCTGCATGTGCCCGTGGATCACGCCCACCTGCTCACCCGCTACGTGGGCATGGGCAAGCACTCGGTCCGCCTGCACGCCCTGGGCGGCCGCCGCTGGCAGACTGAGCGGAAAACCGTCGAAAAGGCGGTGCAGGATCTCGCCGCCGGAATGCTCGACACGCAGGCGGCACGCGACCTTCAGCCGGGCCACGCCTTCAAGCCGGACGCGCCCTGGCAGCACGAGTTTGAAACCGCGTTTCCCTACCGGGAGACCGAGGATCAGCTGAACGCCATCGCGGATGTGAAGAAGGACATGGAGTCCACCCGGCCCATGGACCGGCTGATCTGCGGCGATGCGGGGTATGGCAAAACGGAAGTGGCCATGCGGGGCGCCTTCAAGGCGGTCATGGACGGCAAGCAGGTCGTGGTGCTGGTCCCCACCACCGTGCTCGCGCAGCAGCATTTCTATACGTTCGCCGAGCGCATGAGCGCCTTCCCGGTGCGGATCGAGATGTACAGCCGCCTGTGCACGCTGGATCAGCGCCACCAGGTGCTCAAGGGCGTTGCCGATGGAACCATCGATATTGTCATCGGCACGCACGGCCTCCTGGAGCCGGGCATCGTCTTCAAGGATCTGGGGCTGGTGATCGTGGACGAGGAGCAGCGGTTCGGCGTGGCGCACAAGGAGCGCCTCAAGAAATTGCGCCGGATGGTCGACGTCCTCACGCTCAGCGCCACGCCCATCCCGCGCACGCTCTACATGAGCCTGACCGGCGTGCGCGACCTGTCGCTCATCCAGACCCCTCCTTCCGAGCGGCTGCCGGTGGAAACGGTGGTGGCCGAAAACAAGGATGACGTGGTCCGGGAGGCGATCCTGCGGGAGCTGAGCCGCGGCGGGCAGGTCTACTACCTTCACAACCGCGTCTACACGATCGACGCGGTCCGGCAGCGGCTCGAAAAGATCGCGCCCGAAGCCCGGATTACCGTGGCGCATGGCCAGATGCCGGCCCGGCAGTTGTCCAGCATCATGCAGGATTTCGTTCGCGGCGGCAGCGATGTGCTGCTCTGCACAACCATTGTCGAGTCGGGCACGGACATCCCGAACGCGAACACCATCCTGATCGAGCGGGCCGACCGCTTCGGCATGTCGGATCTCTATCAATTGCGCGGCCGCGCGGGGCGAGCCAAGGCCCGCGGCTACTGCTACATGCTCCTGCCCAAGCACGGGCTGGTGGATCCCTCCGCCAAGAAGCGAATCCAGGCGCTGCGGCAGCACTCCGGCCTAGGCGCCGGCTTCAAGTTGGCCATGCGCGACCTTGAAATCCGCGGCTCGGGCAACATTTTGGGGCACGAGCAGAGCGGACACATCGCCGCGGTCGGCTTCTCGCTGTATTGCCAGCTGCTGCGCCGGACCGTCGAGAGGCTCAAAGGCAAGGAGAGCGCCGCGCCTCTGGTCGACGTGCAGATGCACCTGGATTTTGTGGTATATTCGCCGGATCAGGCCGACTCGGAAAACGCCGCCATTATCCCCTCAACTTACTTGGACGATGAAGCCCTGAAAATCACCCAGTACCGCCAGATCGCATCGGCGTGGACGCTGAACGAGGTGACTGCGCATCGCCGGAAGATGCGGGACCGGTTTGGACCCATCCCGGATGCCGTGGAGCGACTCTTCCTGATGTCGGAGATCCGCATTCTCGGCGCCAAGTGCAACCTGGTCGGCATCGCCACCCGCGAAGAGCGCATTCTGCTTTCCAAGCCCGGCGGCGATCTGGTTCACGTGGACGGCCGACTCCCCCGCTTCAAAGCCAACGCCTGCACCGCCCGGTTATTGGAGTTGAAAGCCCTCTTGAAGCGGCTTTCCAGCGAGTAGGCGGACATAAGAGCGTCATGATTTATAAGATAAGAAGTTTGATTCGCCCTGACCAGTATGCTAGCATCCTTTTAGTTTTAGTGGATACGATTGGCTTTTCGTATTTAAAGGATGGCTGAGAGATAACAGCGATGAATACATACCGGATTGGCGTTATTTGTTTCTTGTTCACCTTGGCTGATGGCGCACTGACAGCCGGGTACGGTCAGCAACCGGACATGGGCGTCACGCCGGTATCGATGACGGTAACGACGGCGCTGCGAGGCACGGCGGAACGCGTGATCACGGTAAGTAATGCCGTTTCGGCTGGGAGCAATCTCAATGTCAAAATAAGCGCCGACGCGACCGGGCACGCGCCGAGTCCCCTCGCCTTGGCGGCGGCGGCGGCGGCGAAATATCGCCCGCCGGTGGGCCACGATTTCACGCAACTTCAGCCCGACGCGGTGTACACGCCGGACCAGTTGCTCGTGCGGTTCGCGCCCGGCGCTCAACGCGCCGAGGCATTACAGGCGGCCGGCGGCGGAACAATCACCTACGAGTTCAAGATCGTTCCCGGCTTGTGTGTCGTGAAGTTGGAGGCCGGGATGACGGTCGCGGCGGCGCTCAAGATCCTCAACGGCCAGCCCGGCATTCTCTACGCCGAGCCCGATTACGAAGTAAGGCTCGCCGCCGTCCCGAACGATCCACACTTTGGCGAGCAGTACGGGATGAATAATACCGGCCAGACCGGCGGCACCCCCGATGCCGACATTGACGCGCCGGCAGCCTGGAATCATCAGACGGGCAGCCCGAATGTGCTCGTGGCCGTGCTCGATACAGGCATTGATTACAACAACCCCGACCTTGAGGCCAACATCTGGACCAACCCCGGCGAAATCCCCGGAAACGGCATTGACGATGACGAGAACGGTTACATCGATGACGTTCACGGCTACGACTTCGCCAACTCCGACGGCAATCCGATGGACGATAATTATCACGGCACACACTGCGCCGGGATTCTTGGAGCTGCCGGCAACAACGGCATCGGCGTGGCCGGGGTATGCTGGAATGTGAAGATGATGGCCGTGAAGTTTATTCGATCAGACGGCTACAGCCCGGTCTATAAGGCGGCGATGGCGATCGAGTATGCGACGATGATGGGCGCGCGGCTGTGCAGCCTTTCGTGGCACGCCGGCGACAACTACAACCAGGCCCTGAAGGACGCGATTGACGCCGCCGGCGCGGCGAATGTCGCGCTGATCTGCGCCGCCGGAAACGAAGGGACCAACATCGACGAGAGGATCCTATACCCGTCGAACTTCGACTCGCCAAACATCATTTCCGTGATGGCGACAACCCACAGTGACGTGAGGGCCACGTTCTCGAACTACGGCCTGCTGGCGACGGACATTGGCGCGCCAGGGGCGTTCATCCTGAGCTACCAGCTCAGCAATAAATACATGCTTCAAAGCGGCACCTCGATGGCGACCCCCCATGTGGCGGGCGCGTATGCACTGTTGCTGAGCGCGAACCCCTCGTTGACGGTCGCGCAGGCAAAGGCGGCGTTGATGGATACGGTGGACCCGGTCTTGCCGGGCCTGTGCGTGTCGGGCGGCCGTCTTAACCTCGCGGCCGCGCTCGCCCGGGCCGGATCGCCTTGGCTCTCGGTGTCCCCGACAAACGTCACCGACCTCGCGCCGGGAACCTCGGCTCCGGTCGCGGCATCGTTCCAGGCCGGCTTGCTGGATGCGGGAAGCTACACCGGCGCGGTTGTCTTCGCGAGCAATGACCCGGTCACCCCCAGCCTCACGGTGCAGGCCGTGATGGATGTGCTGCCGGATGATCTGCGCATCAGTCCGCAGGCTGAGTTTCTTCCGGCCGGCCCGATCGGCGGGCCTTTCAGCCCCGAGCAGCAGCTGTACGTCTTGACCAACGGCGGCCCGAGCGCGGTCACGTGGAGTGTCGCGCAATCCGAACCGTGGCTGGCCGTCACGCCGACCAGCGGCGTCCTGCCGGCGGGCGGATCATGTGTGGTGACGGCCCTGGTCAACGCGACGGCCACGCTGTTGGGCATCGGCGC
>CAIKKV010000626.1 GCA_903828035.1 uncultured bacterium | reverse complement strand
GACCTGCGCAACATCGCCGACATGGACCGCATCCTCCAGCGCCTCGGCGCGGGCGCCCGGCGCGCGGTGGTCATGGGCGGCTACATCGGCATCGAGGCCGCCGAAAACCTGCGCGAGCGCGGCCTGGAGGTGACCCTGGTCGAGAAAATGCCGCAGCTGATGGGGCCGCTCGACCCCGAGATGGCCCGCTTCCTCCAGGCGGAGCTCGAGTCCCGCGGCATCCAGGTGCTTCTCGGCTCCGGCGTGGCCG
The DNA here is from genome assembly GCA_903828035.1 of uncultured bacterium. The sequence goes on along the minus strand of CAIKKV010000626.1, from coordinate 6,011 downwards.
GCTTCCGCGACGAGCAGGGCCGCGCGGTCGCGCTCCTGGAGTCCGGCGCCTCCATCGAGGCCGACCTGATCGTGCTGGCGCTGGGCTCCACCCCCAACAGCGGACTGGCGCGCGAGGCAGGCCTGGCCCTCGGAGCCCGGGGCGGCATCGCGGTCGACGACCGCATGCGCACCTCGGACCCCGATATCTTCGCCGGCGGCGACGTCATCGAGACGGCCGATTTCTCCACCGGGCAGCCCGTCTACATCCCCCTGGCCGGCCCCGCCAACCGGCAGGGCCGGATCATCGCCGACAACCTCTGCGGCCGGGACAGCGCCTATCGCGGCACCCAGGGCACCTCCGTGCTCAAGGTGTTCGGCCTGACGGTGGCCATGACCGGCCTCAACGAAAAGGCCGTTCGCCGCGCCGGCCTCCCCTTCCGCAAGATCTACCTGCATCCCCTCGGCCACGCGGGCTACTACCCCGGCACCGCCCCGATGCATGCCAAGCTGCTCTTCAGCCCCGACGGCGCGCGCATCTACGGCGCCCAGATCGCCGGGCGCGACGGCGTCGACAAGCGGATCGACGTGCTCTCCACCGCCATCCGCGCCGGAATGGCCGTGCAGGACCTCGAGCACCTCGAGCTCGCCTACGCGCCGCCCTTCGGCTCGGCCAAGGACCCGGTGAACATGATGGGCTTTATCGCGGACAATCTCATACGCGGAGCCGTGGCCTTCTGGTATGCGGAGGATCCGGTGCCGCCGGAAGCCGTGCTGATTGACGTGCGGACGCCCGGCGAGTTCGACACGGGGCACATTCCCGGGGCGGTCAGCGTGCCGCTGGCCACGCTTCGCGGCCGGCTGGCCCAGCTCGACCCCGCCAAACCCTGCTATATTTATTGCAAGGTGGGCCTGCGCAGCTACCTCGCCTATCGCATCCTCATTCAGAATGGTTTCAAGGCCGCCACGCTGGCCGGAGGCATTGACATGTACCGCGCCATCCATCCGGATCCCGCCCCCGTTATCCCGCCTCCCCCGGCGGCCGCTCCCCCCCCGGCCACGGCCTGTGGCGCGCCCCCGGCCGCATTGCCCGAGCCCCGGACGCGGACCCTTTCACTCGATTGCCTGGGGCTGCAGTGTCCGGGCCCCATCGTCCGCATCCAGGAAGCCATGGAGGGGCTGGCACCCGGCGACGAGCTGCGCGTGATCGCCAGCGATCCCGGATTCCTGAAGGACGCCGAGTCGTGGTGCCGCAGCCGCGGCCATCTCTTTATCGAGGGCGGGGCCGTGAAGGAAGGCCTGATGGCCAGGATCCGAAAGGCCGCCCCGGCCGCCGGGAGCCCCGCGACAGCGGCAGCGGGGGCCCGAAAGACGATCGTGGTCTTCTCCGGCGACCTGGACAAGGTGATCGCCGCCCTGATCATCGCCAACGGCGCGCTCGCCATGGGCGACAAGGTTACGCTCTTCTTCACCTTCTGGGGCCTCTCGGCCCTGCGCCGCGAGCCGGCCGTGACCGCCGCGGGGAAACCGCTCTTGGATCGCCTGTTCGGCTGGATACTGCCGGCCGGCCTCAGCCGGCTGACGCTCTCGAAGATGCACATGGCCGGCATGGGCACGGCGATGATGAAGTACGTGATGAAGCGCAAGAAGGTCGATAGCGCCGCCCAGCTTCTCGCCCAGGCGCAGGCCGCCGGGATGCGCCTCGTCGCCTGCTCCATGAGCCTCGATGTGATGGGGCTGAAGCCCGGGGAGCTGATCGACGGCGTCGAGATCGGCGGCGTCGCCACGTTCCTGGAGGAGTCCAGCCGGTCAAACGCCACGCTGTTCATTTGATGCGGAATCCCCTCAAACCTGCGTAGTGCGGAATTAATGTTGAAGTATGCTGGTATACTTTATAACATCCCAAACTGATGAATGGGACGTCGCATCACTGGCCCTTAGCCTCTCTTCTGGCCTTGCCGCTCCTTCTGCTGGCGGACGGCTCCTGCCTTGCCCAAATCGTAGTCCCCCACTCCCGCTTCGCCACGAATGCAGCCTATTGGTACGCGTCCCACGACAGCCCCTGGACCTTCGCCCACCAGGGGCGGGACACGGAGTCCAACAGCCTGGTCTGGATCGACGACGAAAAGAGCAGGATCTTGGCCGCCGAACTGGTGACCCTGACCGTGCTGCGCCCGTCCGGTGGCAACCAGACGCCCAGCCCCCCCACCTATACCGCCTACACCAACAAGACCATCGCCCGGCTGAAGCCCGGCCAGGGCTGCATCGACTTCCGCTTCCCCGAGCTGCCGCCCGGCGTCCGGCATGTCCGGATTTATGGCTTCTCCACCAATCTCGTGGCCGACTCCACCGCGCACAGCGGCTGGGTCAACGGCGTGGCGCCGGACGTGCGCAGCGTCCGCCAGCCCCTCGAGCTCCAGTGGGAGGTGAATGACGGGCCGGCCGGCGAGACCAACCGCTACCGCATGCTGGGCTTCTACGTATGCAGCAACAGGCTGTTCGAGGTCCAGCGGCTCTACTTCGCCGCGCGCGGCCGGACCAATTCGTTGACCGCCCGGCTCTCCCTCAGCACCAACAGCCTCGTCTCCCTGGATGTGGCGCGCCTCGAGTTCGTGGAAGATCTGGATTTCTCCCGGACCAATCTCTGGAAAACGCGCCCGACCACCTACACGGAAGCCCAGCGGGCCCAGCGCATCGCCTCGGCTCCGGGCTTTTCCGGAGAGCCCTGGGCCAGCTGGAAAGGGGAGAGCCCCGCGTTCACCGCGCCGACGACCGGGAGCGTGCGCAGCGCCTTCGCCGGGCTCTGGCCCTGCCTCAACACAACCTTCGGGCACAACGTGTCCCTCGTGTTCAACGCCGATTCGTCCGGCTTCGAGGTCACGCCGCGCACCCCGAGCAGCGGCATCTTCGGGGACTGGCGCTACGCGCTGGCGTTCACCAACGGCGCCGGATCGACCCTCACGGTCACCAACTGGCTCGCGGGCACCGTGCCCGGCTACGGCGGCATGCAGTACGACCCGTCCGCGACCAACTGGATGTGCGGCGTGGCCAGGACGTTCGGCGCGGAGGGCGATTACAATGGTGTCTACAACCGCCTGCGCGGCCTGATCGGGTCCAGCTACGCGGTCGCCAACAGCGGCGAGAAATACACCCCTTTCAAGCGCTGGCACTACTTCCCGGAGGCGACGTCGGCCGTGTTCCACGGCTGGTGCGCCCTGGCGAACTACCTGGCCCTCTACCCGTCCATCAACCTGGAGCGGGGCGTCACGGAGATGCTTGACAACGAGAGCCCTTACCTGGGCTACAGCTTCTCGAGCCAGACGCCGCGGCGAAAGGGGCGCCAGGAATACGACGGATGGCAGGGCGAAATCGTCAACGACATGCTTCAGGCGATCGATTACGGCTGGGAGTATGCCGCCACCAACCGCCTGCTCGCCGAGCAGCTCTCGCTGGAATGGCCGTTCATCGACGGCGACACCACCCAGGTCCAGCGGTTCCTCAACCGCGCCTTCGAGGGGCTGGTGCGCGACTACGATGCCTCCATCGCCCGCGGCAACCCCTGGACGCTGGGGCTGGTCATGCAGAGCGGCCCGGACAGCGCGCGCCTGATGAACGCCGGGCTGACATCCTACAACGTGGTCCCCGATGGCGGCGGCGCGGCCAAGCATCAGTATGCCTCCAGCATCAGCCAGCAGGGCACGCACTACATCGGCTCGACCATGTATATGACGGACGGCAAGATGTCCGACGCCTTCGACACCTTCACGCTGTACAAGCTCGGCGGGGGGACGGCGCTCTTCGACCTGTCGAACCTGTCGTCGTATCCGAAAATCGCGGCGTGGGCGGATCTGGTGGCGACGCTGGCGGTCGCGAACGGTTACATTCCCGACTTCGGAGACGCCTCCTACACCAGCGGCCAGGGGCCGCTGAACCGCGCGAGCAACTGGCAGCGGGACTGGCGCCTGCTGCAGGCGGCCGGAAGCCCCAACCGGTTCCGGATGGCCAAGTACCTGCGCGACGTGGCCGGGCGCGGGGACCTCTCGGAGGCCGACTGGGCCGAGGTGACCAACGAAGCGGCGCGGGCGGCCTTCGACATCCGGCGCGCCGAGGAGTCGCGGGTCCTGCCGGGCATCGGGCTGGCGATTCTCGAAACCGGCCTGGGCTCAACCCAGGACATGGACCGGGCCGCGCTCGTGCTCAAGACCGGCATCGGGTATGGCCACGACCACAGCGATCACCTCGACCTGAACTACTTTGCCCTCAAGGCGCGGATCCTGCCCGATTTCGGCGTGCGCGACGAAGGCTCCATGCTCATGTACCCCTATGGCTACGTCCAGGACGTCCACAACGTGGTCTCCGTGGGCTCCTGGGACGATCCGCGGGCCGTCCTCACGGAGGGCAGCAACTCCGGAAACTGGCTGTTCAGCCCCGGCGGCTCGGCCCAGGTGATGGCGGCGGAGCTGTGGCCCAAAGCCGGCCTGCCTGTCTCATCCCACTCCCGCCTGGTGGCGATGGTGGCCGCGGGCTCCAACACCTACGCGGCCGGCGTCCAGCGTGTGCGCGCCACCACGAACGGCGTCTGCTGGAATTTCGGGACCACCCACATGGGCCCCGGCACCAACGACTTCTCCTGCAGCATCTCCCTCGACCGCCTGCCGGGAGAGGGCGACCCGGGAACGATGTCCTACAAGTTCCGCAAGCACGCCTTCACGAACGACTACTGGCCCGCCGCCAACATCGAGAAGGCGCACGCCGTGCTCGAGTTCCGCTGGAAGCTCTCCTCCGCGGCCGCCAGCCGGGGGGAGATCCGCAACCGGGACGGCAACGGCGGCGCCGTCAGCTGCGTGAACGCCGCCGCCAATATGGGGGCGGCCACCAACACCTTCCTGACCGTCCGCCTCTTCGACCGCACCAACGACTGCGTCGCCACCGCCGACGCCTTCAGCAGCAACTACAGCTTCCTGACGCGCCGGGCCTATGTGTTCCCTTCGCCCGGCGGCCCCCCCGCGGATACGGCCTACCTCGAGCTCATCGCGCCGCACGCGGGGCCGAACTTCATCACCTGTTCAGAAAGCCTGCCCGTGTCCGGATTCCCGGAGAACAGCGACGCCGTCAAGGCGCTCAAGGTGCAGGGTGCCGGCTTCACCGACTACCACTTCTTCGGGCCGGCCGACAGCAACGCGCCGGCCGTCGCCGGCGGCATGACCTGCAACGGCGCCTACGGATTCTACCGCGCCGATTCGAACAACGCCTTTGTGCAGATGAAACTGGTGGGCGGCAGCGGCTTCACCAACGGCGCCTACGCGCTCTCCCCGTCCAGCCGGTGGACGGGCGGCACGGTGACCAACATCGATTACAGGGCCAACACGTTCGAGGCCGTGGATTGGGTCGGCGTCCGGAAGCCGGGGTGGTACCGCTTCCACAACGCCTCGCATCACGCGGAATATGTGGTCACCCACTTCACCGGCAACAGGATGACCTGGCGCAACGACGCCCTCATCGGCACGGCGGACGTGGCGGACAGCTACACGTCGGGCGTCAGCATCGCCACCGACCAGGCCAGCCTGCCCGTCCTGGACTATCCCCGCCGCCGGACCGGCGTCACGTTCGTCAATGAATCCGGAACGCGCTGGTTCAGGGGAAACGCCGCCGCCACGCTCACCTGCACGGACGGGCAACAGGTGACCGGCGCCGATTTCACCGACGACGATGGCGACGGCTGGGAAGAGGCGCGCATCTACGATTTTGGAAACGGCGACAGGGCCGATACGGCCTCCGAAGCCGTCTTGACGGCCGATGGCCCGGCGCGCTGGAAGCTGGCCGCCAACGCCGGCCTCACGATCACCGTGCCGGGCCAGCCTGGCCAGCGCCTGTTCCTGGACGGGACCGCCCTGGATACCCGCTGCTCGGGCGAACTCCTAAGCGCCGTGATCGAGCCCAGCCGTCTCACGGGCGACCCCCAGCTCCTGGAGACCGGATCGCCCGGCGGACTATTCATCATAAAAGGAGGGTGCCGCCGTTGATGTCGTTGCG
>CAIKKV010000625.1 GCA_903828035.1 uncultured bacterium | reverse complement strand
GGCAAGAAGAAGGCTTCTCTTGCCGCGCCGGAAGCGCCGGCCGCACCGCCGGCCGCACCGCCGGCCGGGGGGGAGCCGGCGGCGGCGGACGCCAAGCCGAAGAGGCGGATCGGGCGATTGGTTTTGAAGATCGCCGGCATCGCCCTGGCGGCCGTGGTCCTGATCGGGGGGATTGTCGGGCTGGTGATGCACCGGGCGGCCAAAAAGACGGCGGCCCGGCAGCAGGCGCAGCTTCAGAAGGACCGCCAGTCGGCGGCGGATCTGCTGGCCGGCATCCAGGGCGGCACCACGGGCGTGCTGGCGGACGCCGAGGCGTTCTTCTTTTACGATATCGAGGCCACCAACTACCTGGCCAAGGCCCGCGCGGTGCTGGACTCCATGGGGGGCAGCGCCAAGCTCGTGCCTGTCCCGGTCCTGCCCTCGGAGGGCGATGTGGCCCGGCGCGTCGAGGGGCCGGTCCTCGCCAATTTCGCCATCCTGACGAATCTCGAGGCGATGTGCGAGGCGGCGGCGCGGATTTCCGGAGAGATCGACCAGGCCAGCCCAGGCGACGAAGCGGTGAAGGACGGCCTGACGGAGCTGCAGGCGATTCGCGACTCCGTGGATTCGCTGGCGCTCTCGTTGACCGAGGCGCAGAAGACCGCGTACAAGGTGGTTCCGGAATCCGCCGAGTTCATCAAGCAGGCGGAGGTGGCCCGCGAGGCGGGCGTGAAGGCGGCGGCGCGCGAGGCGGCCGATGCCGAGGGCCGGAAGAAGAGGGAAGCCGAGCTGGCGGAAAAGAAACGGGCTGACGCCGACAAGGCGGCGAAAATCGCCTCGGAGCGGGAAAAGGTCAAGGCGGCCTGGGGGGACAATGCCGAGCTGATCCGGCAGAACCAGTTCGGGGAAGCGTCGGCCGCGCTGAAGCGGAGCCTGGCCCGGCTGGACACGGACGAGGGCCAGGCGGATGCCCGGACGGCGATGGAGCGCTGCGATATCCTGAAGGAGATGAAGGACTACCTGATCGCCTCCCTTCAGGAGAAGCCGCTGCGGTGGGGCTGGTATACCACGGGCGGGCAAATCGATGTTTCCGGGGCCACCGCCGAGGGCGTCATGGTGCGGGGCAAGCTGGAGCCGTGGACGGGCGTCGATGCCCGCCAGATGATCAAGTTCATCGATATCTTCGTGAAAAGCGAGGCTGCCCGCGAGAAGAAGGGCAAGCGGGGCTGGGCCCGGCTGAACCTCGGGGCGGCCTTGTATTGCTACCTCCAGGGCGAGCGGGCCTTCCCCGTGGCCCGCGGATTTGCCGACATGGCCTTGACGCAGGATCCGAAGCTGGACGCCGAGGTCAAGCGGCTGATGCCGGACCTGCCCAAGGGTGATTCATGAGCACGGGCGCGCCCTTGCGCATCATCAACAGCGTGGCGCCCATCCGCATTTGCGATAACGGGGGCTGGACCGACACCTGGTTTGCCGGCCACGGGTGCATCTTCAATATCGCCGTCTACCCCTACGCCGAGGTCCAGATCGACGTCCGGCCGTGGGATGGAAACGGCGAGCGGATTGTCATTCACGCCGAGAACTATGGCGAGCGCTACGCCATGAAGCCCGATCCGCCCGGCCGGTACCGCCATCCGCTGCTGGAGGCGGCCATCGACTACATGCAGATCCCGCGGGATCTGGCCTTCGAGGTGAACCTGTTTTCAGAAGCGCCCGTCGGGGCCTCGACCGGCACCTCCGCGGCGGTCACGGTGGCCTTGATCGGGGCGCTGGACCGGCTGACCCCGGGCCGGATGACCCCGCATGAGGTGGCGGCGGCGGCCCAGATCATCGAAACGGAAAAGCTGGGGCAGCAGTGCGGGATCCAGGACCAGATCTGCTCCGCATATGGCGGGATCAATTACGTCGAGATGTTTCAATATCCGCACGCTTCCGTTTCCAGCATCCAGGTTCCCAACTCCGTGTGGTGGGAGCTGGAGCGGCGGCTGG
>CAIKKV010000624.1 GCA_903828035.1 uncultured bacterium | reverse complement strand
GATTTTGCGATGATGGCGATGACCGGCGCGGCGAGGTGGACTTAATGTCCCCGAAGCCACGCCGGGTGGCGCCAGCGCGGAAAAGCGACCGCCAGATTCCGGCCGGAACGCCGTACCCCCGCTGGAAAACCCGCCCCCACAGGCGCATGTCTGCTCAGACTGAAAGCATCTCTCCGTTAACGCCGAAACGCAGCAACCCGACGGGTTATCCCGCATCGTCAAAATGCCAGATAGGCGAAGATGTGATCCTTAGGTGGAGATTTGTAGCTTCGATCAGGCTGGAAACGGGGGCGGGACGTGTTATATTTCAGGCTTTGGGAGATCACATGAACATTCTGTACATCCACTCGCACGACACGGGACGCTATATCCAGCCGTACGGGCATGCGATCCCGACGCCGCACCTGCAGCGGCTGGCGGAAGAGGGCGTGCTGTTCCGGCAGGCCTTCTGCGCCGGGCCCACCTGCTCGCCCAGCCGGGCCGGGCTGCTGACCGGACAGTACCCGCACCAGTGCGGCATGCTGGGGCTGGCCCACCGCGGATTTTCGCTCACCGACCCCTCGCACCACCTGGCCTCGTTCCTGGCGCGCAACGGCTTCGAGACCGTCCTGGCCGGCGTGCAGCATGAAACAGTGCACTCGCCCGAAGCCATCCGCGGCCTGGGCTACACCCGCCACCTGGGCCGCCCCGAGCCCGAGGTGACCGCCTCCCGGTACCTGGACTCCAGGCCGGCTGGCCCCTTCTTCCTCTCCGTCGGCTTCGGGGAAACGCACCGCGCCTTTCCCGAGCCCGACCTCGACATCAACCCGGCCTTCTGCGCGCCGCCCGCCCCCCTGCCCGACGGCCCCGAGGTCCGGCGTGACATGGCGGCCTTCCAGACCCTGGCGCGCCGGCTTGACGCTAAAATAGGGACAGTCCTCGCGGCCCTGGCCCGCAGCGGGCTGGACCGCAATACGCTGGTGATCGCCACCACCGACCACGGCATCGCCTTTCCCCTGATGAAGGGCAACCTGACGGCGCACGGCACCGGCGTGATGCTGATCCTGCGCGGCCCCCGCGAGGGCGCGCTGGCGGGCGTGGTCAAGGCGGGCGTGGCGGAGGATGCGCTGGTCTCGCAGATCGACTTGTTTCCGACCCTGTGCGACCTGCTCGGCCTGACCCGGCCCGGCTGGCTCGAGGGCGAATCGCTGGCCCCGCTGCTGAGGGGCGAGAAGCCGGAGGTCCGCGAGGCCGTCTTTTCGGAGGTGAGCTACCACGCGGCCTACGAGCCGATGCGGTCGGTCCGGACCCGGCGCTGGAATTATATCCGCCGGTGGGAGGTCCGCCGCGCGCCCGTGCTGCCCAATTGCGACAATTCGCCTTCGAAGACCTGGCTTCTTGAGCAGGGGTGGAAGGAGCGGGCGCCGGCGCTGGAGGCGCTTTACGACCTGGCGTTTGATCCGCAGGAGGCCGTCAATCTGGCTGGCCGCCCGGAGGCGGCTCCGGTGCTGGCGGAGATGCGGCAGCGGCTGGACCGGTGGATGCGGGAGACCGGCGATCCGCTTTTGACGGGCTCGGTTCCGGCTCCGGCGGGCGCGGAGATCACCGACCCGGATGCCACCTCGCCGCGGGATCTTCCCCGAGTGTCACCGTAGCCTGTGCGCGAAGCGCAGGGCGGCGAGCTCGCCCTGAGTTTGTCGAAGGGTCCCTTCGCCGCCGTCATGGGGTCTGAGGAGGTTTCCTACAGAACCGGTCCCGGTGAAGGGGGCAGCGTGCGGGGCGGAGGTATCGGATCGCGGTTGGGCATGACCTCCGGCTTTCCGGGCTGGATGGTGGGCGGCTCGCGCGAGGGCGTGAACTCCGGGCGCTCCGGCTGCTCCGGCGGCGGGACCTC
>CAIKKV010000623.1 GCA_903828035.1 uncultured bacterium | reverse complement strand
TAAAAAACTTCCTGAACCGGTTGACGGGCCATTCCCATTCGCATAATCATGCGCCTGCACATGCGCATGCCCATAACCACGAACCGCATACCGGCCAGCGCGGACTGCCTGAAATTGAGGCCATTCTCAGGGCCGCGCCCCTGCCTACGCCGGTATTGGAAAAGTGCCTGGCCGTGTTCGGCCGCATCGCCGAGGCCGAGGCCAAGGTGCATGCCACCACCCCCGACAAGATCCACTTCCACGAAGTCGGCGCGCTGGACTCCATCGCGGACATTGTCGGCTGCAACCTCTGCCTGCATCGCCTGGCCGTGGATCGTATCGCGGTGGGGCCGCTCCCCATTGGACAGGGCACCGTCAAATGCGCCCACGGCATCCTTCCCCTCCCCGCGCCGGCCACCGTCGAACTGCTGACCGGCTTCCCCGTCTATGCCGTCGATGAAACGAAAGAGACCGTCACACCCACCGGCGCCGCCCTGCTGACCGCCTGGAAAACCGACGACCGGCCGCCTGCCGCGGGCTGTTGGACCAAAGTCGGGCATGGACTTGGAACGCATGCCTTAAAGGACCGGCCGAATCTCTTGCGCGCCTTTCTGTACCAGGAGGCCGAACAATCCGCCGGCGCTGACGAATGCCTGGTCCTGGAATGCAACCTTGACGACATGACGCCTGAACTGGTGGGCGGGCTCACCGTGAAGCTCCTTGAAAAAGGGGCGCTCGACGTGTTCACCACCCCGATCCAGATGAAGAAGCAGCGGCCCGGCATGCGGCTCACGGTACTGGCCAATCCGGAAATGCGCGAGTTGATGCTGGAGTTGCTGTTCACGGAAAGCACCACCTTTGGTGTGCGGGAACGGTGCGAGAGGCGAACCGTGCTGGCGCGCCGGTTCGACACGGTGCAGACCCCCTATGGCCCCATCCGCATCAAAGTGGGGATTTGGATGGATAAGCCCGTAACGATGTCCCCTGAATATGCCGATTGCGCCGCTGCGGCCGAACATTCAGGAGTCCCGGTGAAAGAGGTTTATCAGGCCGCCCAGACGGCTGCGCGTCAGATTTAATGCGTTTGCCCTGCAATTCCCCTCAGCTTAATTCTTTTTCGTCTGTTGTTCTTTTTCCGTCATCCCGAGCGGAGTCCCGCTTCGGGACGAAGTCGAGGGATCTCGTCTTTTGCCCGAGCCAGCATGAGATCCCTCGACTTCGCTCGGGATGACGAAATAGTCGTAATGCTCCTGAGAGAAGCAAGACTGTCCAGCCATAAAAAGACAGCGGCTGCGCGTCAATTGTGACGTAGCCCTTCATTGGACGTATCCCCCGCCGGACGCACCGCCGGCGTGCGGATTTCATACCGCCGTTTGAACGGATTGGCCCAGCCTTCCACCACGGCCGGAACCTCGATACGCCGGCGCAGGAAAATAGTCCGCCCCGCCGGCTTCTCCCAGCCGCTGAAAGGGCCGCCCACCTCTTGCCCCGACTGCACACAGGGATAGCCGTTCGGCATGAATTGCCACCATTGCATGCTCGGGAAAAACCAGGGCGTTGTGACGTAAGGTTTCCAGAGGGCCGGATCCCCATCAGACAAGGGCCACCCCTCTGGCTTTACCACGGAAAAGTCCCAGGAGACATCGCTGAGAACATTCGTAAACGCGCTTGAAAACGCGAGCGCATAGAACGATTGCTCGCCCTTCGGCTCGATCTCCACCCGCAGCATATGCGGCCCCGGCTCGAGTTCGACCGGAAAGGCCTGATACAGGACGGGCTGGCCCCCCTCCCCGATTTTGCGATCGTCCACAAACAGCCGGAAAGTCGAGTAGGCGCATCCTCCAAACAAGGCTCGGTTCGGCTTTTCGCTCCGCCACAGCAGCAGTCGCGCCTGCTCCGCCACCTCGGGAATCGCCTTTTCAGCGATCTGCCGGTAGGCCTCTCGCACCGCCCCCGACCCCTCTCGCATTTCGCGGTAGGCAAGCGTCCTCAAGGTGTAAAACTGGCCAAAGGGGTCATTCCCGAAAAGCGTAGAGAAGTATGAGCTCCGCTCTTCGGCCTCTTGGGAAAGACCGGCCCGCTCCAACTCGAAGACCTCGCACATGGAAGCGGCTGCACCGACCTGATCCATGGAAGGATAACGCTGGTTCAACGGAGGGATCCCACTTCCGGCGGGGCCGGGCTTGTCCTGGTACCAATAGGAGGCGGCGGACATATAGCCCTTGGCCCGATTGCCATCCCCGAACTCGAATTGCATCTGAAGGCTTTTATCGAAGGTCACGGGATCAGGAATCTGGAACCGGTACTGACAGGTCCTCATGACCGCCTTTTCGAGCAAGCCATGAAGAGGCCGCTCGAACAACCCGTAATAATACCAGCCGGCGTTGAAATAGTCTTCCAGCCCCGTTCCGTGATGGACGGGGCTCACCGCCCCGTCGCGCAGAAAGAACTCATCCCCCTCCAGGATGTTCCAGCCGCCGTCCATGCCCAGGGCGATCAGGTAACAGCCCATGAAGGCGCCCTTGCCGGTCGTGCGCATCACACGCAGTGGAGAGCCGGCATTGATCGCCTGATTCCAGGCCGAATGAAAATAGAGCGCCTGGCCCGGATCGCCTTCCGCAATATCCGCCGCCCATTGTATCCCGACGGCTCTGGCGCCGTCGTTCCGGATCTCG
>CAIKKV010000622.1 GCA_903828035.1 uncultured bacterium | reverse complement strand
TGTACCGCCGAAGGCTACGGGACGGACGAGATCGCCAGCACGCTCAAGGTGTCCGCGCCCCGGGTATGCCAGCTGCGTGAATCCATCGGCCCCTACATCATCAAGGCGTGGGGCACGACCGGACTGGCGAGCGGGGGCTGAAGGCGGTATTTCTTAGCGGGCCGTGCGCCCGGCGGCGTGAGCGGGACGGGCTCCCGGGTATTCGGGATAGTCGAGCGTGAACTGTCCGTCGAAGTCGGTTGACCACTGGCCCGTCCAGGGCGAAAAGGTTTTCACACGGATTACATGGCTGCCGGGAGAGAACTCAAGGAGTCGCAGGTATCCATTGCCGCCCTCCGTGGCTTGGTAGTCGGCCAACAGGATGTCGACCGCCCGGCCCTCGGGCCCGATGATCTCGTGACGCCTGCCCTGGCCATGCCTGTGGCCGCACAGCATGAGAAAAAGATTCGGGTTGTTCGTCAGCGCGTTGAAAATGGCGGGGCCCTCCGGCGTCCACGTGGGCAGCGTCGGCTGGAGGGACTTGTTGATCAACGAGTGCGTCACCACGATGGCCAGGCGGGTGACGTTCGACTGGAGGACCGCGTTCGCCCAATTCATCAGCGTTTGATTGCGGCCGGCCGCCATGACGAGAGAGAGGACGACGAAGTCCTGCCCGCCCGCGCGGAACAGATCGTAGTGGCTGTTGTTTTTCGAGCCGTAGTTTCCGCCGTAGTAGCGATGCCCCGCGAAATGGTTGGTGCCGAAATAGGTGTTGAAAAGGCGGGCTCCGCCGTTCATCAAGTCATGGTTCCCCACGGCGACCCCATAGGGTATGCCATCCGCAAGGCCGGTCTTCACCGGATCTTCAAGCCTGTACAGGGCGTTGGCGGCCCTGAGCCACTCGTCCTCCAACAGGCTTCCATGCTCGCTGATATCACCTTCCATCGTCACGTAGGCAATATTCCGGCTCACGCGGTTGGAGATGATCCACTCCGTCTGGGCCGCGAAAATCAGGGACAAGGGGCCGTTGGAGGCGGCCGTGTAGAACTGGGTGTCGGGTAGCACGACGATCGTGAAATCACCCGGCGCCGCCGCGTTTGTCGGCTCACGGTCTGTCAGGCTGGAGGGCGCCAGAACGGGCAGGGGATCCGTAACAACCGCGTCCTGCCCAATGGCCAGACGGGACTGCGTAAAGAGCAGGGATAGGCCAAGAATCCAAGCAAGCCACCCCGGATGCGTCAGTTTCATGCTGTCAGTAAACCATAAAACACACGCTGTGCGCAAGCGTCACGCGTCCTATCTGATCAGGCGATGAATCATTCCGGTCTCGCGGTTCACCCGGAGCTTGCCGGACAGGACGATCGCTTCCTTGTCCCGCTTGGAAAGCTGTTTGAACCGGTACTCGACCTTGAGTGCCAGCGAGCGCGAGCCGATGCGGCGCTTGAACGCGAGTTCGCCGGGGGGATTGGCCCGCAGGAACCGGGCGGCCTTCGGAGAGCCGGAAACGTGCTCCGCATAGCGGCGCCGGACATCGGTGGTTATTCCGGCATAGAGGGATCCGCTCACGGTGCGGACGACATAGAGATGCCAGGTCATGCGGGCGATTCCCCCTGATAAGCGATGGACAGGCTCAAAAGACTGGCATATTCTAGGCCTGTTTTCAAATCATAAGAAGGACACGCACATGGCCATCATCAAGTGGGGCATAATCGGCTGCGGGAATGTGACGGAGGTCAAGAGCGGGCCGGCGTTTGCCAGCATCCCCGGCAGCGAGCTGGTGGCCGTGATGCGGCGCGACGCGAAGCTCGCCGAGGATTACGCCAAACGGCACGGGGTTCGAAAATGGTACAGCGACGCCGAGGCGCTGATCGCCGATCCCGACGTCACGGCCGTCTACATCGCCACGCCGGTGGGGTCGCATCTGGAAATGGCTCTCAAGGTCTGCGCCGCCGGCAAGCCCTGTTATGTCGAAAAGCCGATGACCCGCAACACGACGGAAGCCGAGACCATGGTGGCGGCTTTCAAGGCCGCGAAGCTGCCGCTGTTTGTCGCCTACTACCGGCGCGGCCTGCCCCGCTTCCTGAAGGCGCGCGAATTGGTTGCCAGCGGCGCCCTTGGCGTCCTGACGGGCGTCTCCTACCGCTGCGCCAATCCCGCCCATGCGCGGACGGGTGATCTGCCCTGGCGGTTCAAGGCCGAGCTTGCCGGTGGCGGGCTTTTCATGGATATCGGCTGCCACACGCTGGACGTCATCGACTTTATCGCCGGGCCGTTGCAGGAGGTCAAGGGTCAGGCGGTCAACGCCGCGTCCAGCTATGAGGTCGAGGACGGCGTGGCCATGACCTTCCGGCTCCAGTCGGGCGGGCTGGGGACGGCGAGCTGGAATTTCGCCTCGGATCAGTCCGAGGAGATGATCGTGTTTTCGGGCACGATGGGGCGGATCACGATCTCCACCTTCGGCCAGGAGCCCGTGAAGTTCGAGTTCGGCAAGGAGGTCCGGCTCTTCGACCTGCCCAACCCCGTCAACGTGCAGCGCCCGCTGATCGAGACGATTGTCGGCGAGCTGCAGGGCAGGGGCCGCTGCCTCAGCACGGGCGAAACAGCCATTCGCACCACCCGCGTCCTGGATGCCGCGCTCGAATCCTATTATGGCGGCCGCGCGGATGCGTTCTGGACGCGGCCTCAGACCTGGAATAAGCGGGCCGTCAGGCCTTGAAGCTCCGGAAGGATTTCTGGAGGGCGTAAAAGGCCATCTTGGGCTCGCGGTAATCGCTGAGAATGCCCTTGTTGTTGTATTCCCGGATGCGGCCCAGTCCATGGGCGGCGCTGGTGCGCACGTCGCAGTACTGCCAGATGGCCACGCCGCACGCGCGGCGGGTTTCCCGGATGGCGTCCATCAGCCGGATCAGCAGCTCGGCCTGGTAGTTTTCCGTCCATTTCCGGTCTTCGAACGAGCGGGCGCCGGTGAGGCCGCCCGCGCCGAACTCCGACACAATGAGCGGTTTTCCGCCGGCCCGCCTGGCAAAATTGCGGATGTGTTCCGTCATTGTGGCGCCCGCCACGTCAAGCGTGCCCGAATACCAGCCGGGATAGGCATTGAGCGAGACCACGTCCACCAGGTCGAGGCACACGTCGGCATTCGGTGAGCAGGAGGCAAAGGTGATGGGCCGGGTCGGGTCGAGCTTCCTGAACCGCCGGGCCAGCGCCTTGACGACCGGCCGGGCGATCGGCAGGAAGGTGGCGGCCTCGTTCAGCATGCCCCAGAGGATGATCGAGGGATGATGCCGGTGCTGGGCGACCATATCATCCAGCTGCTCGAGCGAGCGGCGCAGGAAGAGGGGGTTCTGGAAATCCTCCTTGCGCGGCTGCCAGTGCGAGAGCTCATCCCAGAACAGGAGGCCGTTCTCGTCGCACAGGTCCAGGAAGAGCGGGTCGTTGGGATAGTGGCTGCCGCGGACGAAGTTGGCCCCGAGCGTCTTGAGGATCGCGATGTCCCTGGCATGAATGGTGGCGGGCAGGGCGGACCCGAAGTCGGGATGGTGCTCGTGGCGGTTGACGCCTTTCAGGGTCAGGGCCTTGCCGTTCAGCAGGATCTGCCGGCCGCGCACCTCGACGGTCCGGAAGCCGATCCGCTCCTGCCAGGCATCCTCTTCCGTTTCCAGGCGCACGAGGGAGAGAGTGGGGCTTTCAGGCGACCACAGCTTCACCGGGCCGGCGTCGAAAGTGGCGCGGCCTGCTCCGGAGCGCCCGATTTTCAGGACGCCGAGAGAGCGCCCGTCCAGGCTGACCCGCAGCTGGCCGGCCGCCGGCTGGCCGCTGGCGGAGTGAAGGCCGGCGCTGACATCCAGCATCCAGCGCGCTCCCGTTTTGCGCGGAACCGCGGAGGCGGAGCGGATGGAGTCGGCCGGCAGGCTTTCGATGACCACCGACTGGGGGATGCCGCCGAACAGGTAGATGTCCTGCTGCGGGTAATAGAGGGGGTTGTCGGGCCCGTAGACGTTGCCGACCCGGACGCACAAGGTGTGGAGGCCGGGCTTGACGGCGGGAACAATGAAGTCGAAGGCGGTGTGGGCGCCATGGTGCGAGCCGAGGCGTTTGCCATCGAGAAAGACATCGGCCGTATGCGAGACGGCGCCGAAGGCCAGTCGTAGCGTGGCGGGCGCCTTTCCGGGCCAGGTGAAGACGCGGCGATACCACCCGAAGCCGCGATAGTCGAAATGGCGGAGCTCGGAGGCCCAGACCCCGGGCACCGGCAGCTTTTCCGAGAATGCCTTTGAGGGCGGAGGCGTCTTGAGCGGCTTTGATTCGGGGACAAAATCCCAGACGCCATCGAGGCTGAGTTGCGGGCGGAGCGGAAAGGTTTCGATCAGTCGGGCCATGGCTGATTTCCTGATAAAGGGTTAGACGATTTCGTCCAGTTTGACGATCCGGTGTTCGGCCGCGGAGCGGATGGCGGCAAAGGCGACGCGGGTGGCGCGCACGGCGTCGTCGACCCCGCAGACGGGGGGGCCTTCGCCGCGGATTTCATCGATAAACCGGTCGAGGGCGTGGGCCCAGCCCTTGTCGGGCTCGGCCCCGTACACCAGGGCGTAATCGTTCTTTTCAACGGCCGCCTTGCAGGAGGCGCGCCGCTTGGCCAGCCAGCCCGAAATGCCCATTTCCGTCCCGATTTCGGGGTGGCGGTCGTTCAGCATGGGGAAGGTGAGCCGGTCCGGGGCGCCTTCGATTCCGGCGGTCCGGATTTCCACCATGTGATCCACGGCCACGGCGGCGCCGTTCCCGAAGATTTCATAGAGCTCCTTGGGGTAGCCGAAGGTGCCGTTGGCGCACATGGAGAGGGTGGCGATTTCGCCGGTCTTGTAGCGGATCAGGATGCCGTGGTTCAGCATGCTGCTTTCCAGGGCGACGACCTCCTCGGGCTCGGCCGCCATGAACCAGTTGCACATGTCGGTGAAATGGGTCATCTCGAAGAGCATGGGGCCGTGCGGCGCCTGGACCTTGTCGAACACCCAGGACTTCCAGCTGTACCAGTCGTCGTTGACCCGGACGGACATGCCGGCCACGCCGTTATCGGGAAGGGAGGGGCGCGCGTCGCCTTCCCGGTCGTAGCGCCAGGGGCAGGGCTGGGGATGGGCCATGTGGGAGCGGAAAATCCGGTGGGCCTCCCTCATGCAGGGGGCGCTGCGGCGGTTGTGGCCGACGCAGAACGGGATGCCGGAGGCGTGAACGACCTTCTGGATTTTGAAGATCTCGTCGAGGGTGCGGGCGAGGGGCTTTTCGACGTAGACCGGCTTCCTGTATTCGGCGGCGAGCTCGATGACCGGAAGGCGCAGCTTTTCGGTGGTGGCCAGGCAGATGGCGTCGATTTCGGGGTCGCGGATGAGGGAGGCGTAATCGGAGGTCACGCGCGGCACCTGCCAGGTTTCCCGGCACAGGTCAAGGGCCTTGGCGTCCAGGTCGCAGCAGGCCGCCAGTTTCGCTTTTGGGGACTTGGCGAGGTTGGGAATGTGGGTGGCGCGGGCCAGCATGCCGCAGCCGATGACGGCGAATCGCAATGGGGCGGGTGAAGACATGGGGTTTCTCCTTGAAACGCCTATTGAATAGGGGAAGAATGTCCAGGTCAAGAATGGAATGGAAAGAAGGCCTATGCGTACACCCGCTGATATCGGTTCGCGGCGCGAACTGTTCGCCGATGATTTTTTGATCGACCACCTGGAGGGCGGCGCCCGCCAGGTGCTGCAGCATCCCGTGCCGCGCGAGGCGATCCTGGTGACGGACCGTCCCTGGGAAGGCTGCATGGGCGCCTTTTCCACCGTGTTGCGGGTGGGCGACCGGTTCCGCTTCTATTATGACGCCTGGCACATCGAGCTCAAGCCCGGCAATCTGGCGGCCTCCCGCCCCCCCACGATCTGCGTGGCGGAAAGCCCGGATGGCATTCACTGGGAGCGCCTTCCGGTCAACCGGTTCGCCTATCCCGGGGCGCCGCATAACAACATCGTCTGGATGGGGCAGGGGGATGACGCCTGGGGCGTGCACGGGTTCGCCCCCTTCCTGGACGATCAGCCCGACTGCCCGCCTTCGGCGCGCTGGAAAGCCTTTGGAGCCGGGTGGAAGAAGTCGCACGACGGCCTTTACCTCATGACCTCGCCGGACGGCATCCGGTGGACTCTTTCGGAGAACAAGCCGGTGCTTGCCGGCTACGCGCTCGATTCGCACAACACGGTGCGGTGGAGCCCGGGGGACAACGCCTACCGGGCCTATTTCCGCCATTGGGACCAGGCGGCCTACAAGGGCGTCCGCATCATCATGACGGCCACCTCGCCGGATCTTCTGACGTGGAGCGCTCCGCAGCCCCTCGATTTCGGCTGCACGCCCCTGGAGCCGCTCTATACGAATAACGTGTTTCCTTATGAGCGGGCGCCTCACTTGCGGCTGGGCTT
Source organism: uncultured bacterium (assembly GCA_903828035.1). The sequence continues at coordinate 10,816 of CAIKKV010000622.1, read as the reverse complement.
TCCTGCGCGGTATGTCGAGCGGCCGTGGTCGCCGTCGGTGGAAGCGCTTCCCGAGCTGCCTCATCGGTCCGCCCGCGCCGCGGTTGGAAACCGGTTCGGCTCCGCCGTCACCGACACCCAGTTCATGTGCAGCCGCGACGGGCTTCATTTCCGCCGATGGCCCGAAGCGTTCATCCGGCCGGGCCTCCGGTCCGAGGGCAGCTGGGCCTATGGCGACATGTATGCCGCCTGGGGCATGCTGGAGACGCCCTCGGATCTGCCAGGCGGGGGGATGGAGCTGTCACTCTACGTCACCGAGCATTACTGGCGGGGCACTGGCCTGACTCACCGGCGGTACACGCTGCGGCAGGACGGCTTTGTTTCGGTGAATGCGCCGATGGCGGGCGGGACGCTCCTGACCCATCCCTTCACTTTCTCAGGAAGCCGGCTGAGCCTTAACTTCTCGGCGTCCGCCGCGGGATCGGTGCGGGTCGAGCTGCAGGAGCCGGATGGGCGGATTGTTCCCGGCTTTGCCAGGGATGACTGCTGGGAGGTGATCGGGGATTCGCTGGACCAGGGCGTTCAGTGGAAGGCAGGAGGCGATGTCTCCCCGCTGGCCGGCCGCGCCGTGCGCTTGAAGATCGAGCTGACGGACGCCGATCTGTTCAGCTTCCGGTTTATTCCCTAGATCGTCACTCAATGCGCAAGGTGAGATCCGCCGTGGCCGTCTGGACGGGCACGGACTGATCCTTCACCACGACGGTCACCGTGCGGACGGCGGGGGCGGCGGCCGTGCCGGCGAGGACGCCCTTCGCGCTCAGGGTCACGCCGGCCGGCAGGCTGGGCTTCCAGGCCAGTGTTTCGCAATCGCCGTTGGCCAGGGATAGCGCTCCGTTGAAGCTGCTCAACACAGGCGCCGTGCCGTCGCCGGCCGCGATGCCGACGGTGGGCGAAAGCTTGCCCCTCATTTTCTTGTAGGCGAACACGATGCCGCCATGTTTCTTCAGGATGACCTCGAAGTCCACCGGATAGCCGGATGTGAACGTCGTGCCGGTCCAGCGGACGGCCACCCGTGTGGAGGTCATCGTTACGAAAACATTGGTGGTTCTCAAGTCATCCCAGAGCGGCGCGATGCGCGGGTGGCGCTGCAGCTCCTCCGTGGAATTGTCCCACTGGCTGGCCTTGGCGCCAAAATCCAGGTACCCGTTGCTGTTGATCCAGACGGACGTGTAGGAGGTTTCGAAAAAGCGGAAGGCCCAGGGCAGCTGGATTTTCCAGCTGCGCTCATCGCCCTGCCAGTTCATCGCCTTGCCGCCGGAAATCCAGACGCCCTTGCCGGGCATCGGGGCGTAGTAATTGTGCGTCAGCAGATCCCAGCGATAGGGGGCCACTCCGCCCTGGGCGGTGAGGGCATTTGAAAAGGCGGCCCCGGCCTGGAACGGACCGGCATTGGTTCCGCCCGCTATCTTCAAGGCGGCGGCGGCCACGTCCAGGCGGAATTGACCGGTCACCACCGAAAGGTCGGCATCGGTCAGGCGGACGATCACGGGCAGGTTTTCCGCCGGAGCCGTCGGGGTTCCGGACAGGATGCCGGTGTCGGGGTCGAGATCGAGCCCGTCTGGCGGAGCGGCGGTCAGCGCCCAGGAATACGGCTCCCGCCCGCCGGTGCCGCGGAGGGTCAGGCTATACGGGAGGGCGACGCGACCGGTGGTGAGGGGCGAGGGGGTGATGATGGAGAGGGACTGCTGCTTGAGGACGGCCGCCGGATCGCCGAAGAGGTTGTACTGCTCGAAATAGCGTTGAACCGTGGAGGAAAGGCCGTACGTCTCGATCAGCAGGAACTTGGCCCGGAGAATAGCTTTCCCGTACTGGTGCAGGCCCTCGCTGAAGATCGCGTCGAAAATGTGGCGCTCGAAGGCATCGTCCTCATCCCAGTAGCTGGTGACGCTCGAGGCCAGGACGCCGCAGGCCGCCTTGTCCGGCTGGCGGAGCCAGGTTTCGGCAAAGCATTCGTTGATGCCGTACTGCCCGGTCAGGCAGGCGAAGCTGAAGATCATCGGATAGCGATCCTGGTTGGTCAGCGCCTGCACGTCGCCCTTGTAATACACCGGTCCGTCGGCCCAGTAGGTGGTGTCGCCATGGCCCGAGTAGACGCCCAGCGCGCGGCCTTCGTTGAAGGCGGCCGTGACCTGCGAGGGCGTGGCCGCCCGGCTCAGCGTGTAGAGCTTGTCACACTGGTACCCGAGCGGCTCCAGCCGGTCGGCGATCACGGCGTTGTGGGTGGTCTCCGTGATGGCGTGGTTGTCCTCGCTCGCCATGAACGCGGCGCGCGACATCCACCGGGCCGAGGGCGCGTTTTCCGTGGCGATGATTTTCCCGATGACGGCGCTCAGGGAGGTTGCCGAGGAGACGCTCAGGCGGCCGACGGGAAACTCCGGCTGCCAATCGCCGGCGCCGTCCATGCAGCCGAAATACAGATCGGTGTCGGGGTTGTCCGCCTGGGTTCCCGTGAAGCAGGGGACCTGGGCCACGTCGCCGATCAACAGCAGCGCGTCGGGCCGGGTGGCGGCATTCAGGTACCTGTTCCGGATGGTCGCCCGGATGGCGGCGGCCGTGGCGCCGGCGGTTTGCGCGCTGATCGTGTCCACCGCCCATCCCTTTGACTGGCGGTGGCTGACAAGCGGGGCGACGGCGGACAGCCAGGCCTCAGGCCCGATGATCAGCAGGCGGGGAAGCGCCTTGACAAGCGATTTCGCGGCAGGCGAAACGCTGCCCCTGGCGGCGGCGCTCACGCCTTCAAAGGCGAGGGTGACGGTCAGGGTGGGGAATATGCGCAGGCCCTGCGTGATGGGATTCACGGCCACGGGGAACACCTCGACCAGGACGTGCCGCTTTCCGTTGACGGTGCCCGCCTCGGTCAGGCGGCAGGGGCTTTCGGGGGAAAACTGGTCGGAGGAATAGGCGGACACATCGAAATCGAACGGAAGCAGCTTCGGGCTGCGGGGCCCCTTGAGGCGCGGCTGCTGCCGGGGGTAGAAGGCCTGCGCGGGGCCCTTTTGCAGATTGAACAGGAGCGGCGCGCCCTTGAGGGTGAGCCGCAGCGTCGCTTCAGCCGGCGCCACGATCAGGCGCCTGAGAACAGGCAGTTCGGGGGAGCCGACAGGCTCGCTGACGCCGCAGCCCGGTATTTCGGGAGCCACATAGTCGCCCGCCAGCGGGTGGCGCCGATCGCCCATCCGGAAGCCCGGAAACCGCGCCTGCAGCGTGATGCCCGCGGCGTCCTCCGATTGGATGGTCAGGGAGGCGGCGGCGGTCTCGGCGGCGGCGGGATGCAGGGGGTGCCAGGGGCCTGCCCACGCCGGAGCCGCCAGTAACAGGCCGGCCAGGAGGAACCTGGAAAAAACAGGCTGTAATGTTCGTAGCGGTTTCATGAGCTTCATCCTAGCCTATTCCCGCCAATAAATCAGCAAGGAAATTAACCGCCATTTGCCCGGGCGGCGGCCTCGCTGTACGGGAAATCGCGCTTCAGCTGGTCGCTGCAATCCTTTGCGGCCGCGGTTTTCCCGGCGATCCGGTATAGCCGGGCCAGCTTCAGGAGCAGCTGCGCGCGGGTATCGTCGAGCAGGTCGACCTGGAGCAGCCGTTCGCCGCGCCGCAGGGCCGGTCCGGTTTCGCCCCGGCCCGCCTCCGCCGCCATCAGCAGCAGGACTGTTTCGCCCTTGAACCGCTCCATCGGGAAGTCGGCGAGGATCGCGTTCAACTGGTCGGCCGCGGCGTTCCACTCTTCGCGCCGCACCAGATCCGCGGCGGTCAGCAGGCGGGCTTGCCGGTGGATATCGCCCGGCGCGCCCGCTTCAACCGGCGGCTCGGCCCGCGTCAACCGCTGCGACTCCTCGCGCCGGCCGAGGGCCAGGGCGGCCTCCGCGGCCAGCAGGTGGCGGCGCCGGCGCTCCGCGACGGTGAGAGGGGCGTCCGGGATAACGCTCAGCTGGCGTTCCGCGGCGTCGGCCTGCCCGAGTCCGTTCAAGGTGTTCTCGGCCTGATCCAGCCGGAGGCGCGCCTCGCTGGCCGCCGCATCCGGGCTGTTGGTGAGCGCCAGCGCGAGCGTGAACAGCGCGTCCGCCATGTCGTATTTCCGGAATAACGCCTGCCGGGCGTTTACGCCCATCGCGTGCAGGAGGGGGCGGAAGCTCCCTGAAAAGCCGGCCCGCCGGCGCAGGCATTCCGCTGCCAGCTGATCCAGCCAGACCGGGTCGCCGACCCGCTTGGCAAAGAGCGCCGCGATCTCCAGCTCGGCCGTGGTGAACGAGTCCGCGGGGCGCGCCTGAAGCGCTTCGCGGATCGGGAACAGGGCGGAGTCCGGACAGTCCTCCGCCTGGCGCCAGAGGGGTTGCACGTCCACCGGTTGCTCGAGTGCCGCGGGAGGCTGCCCGGGAAGGCGCATCTCCAGGCGGACGGTTCGGAAGCCCGGGCCGATGAAGGCGTGTTCCGGAGCCGCGCCCTCGGCCGAGGTGCCGTCGCCGAACGTCCAGCGGCAGGTGGCGCCGGGGGGGGGCAGGTCCCGAAAGGCCACCATGGCCAGCAGGGCATCGTCGAGGCGGGCGGAGAGCGCGAGGCGCCACTCGAAGTGGGCGGGCGGAGGCCGCCCGGCGGGGGCTTCCGCCGACTGGCAGGCAAACCGGGCCAGCGGTTCGAAATCCGCCGGCTGCATCACCTCGAAGTAACGCCTTCCGGGTTTTCGCCACGAGGCGATCGCCGCATAGACATTCTCCCCCTGCGCCACCTCGTAGCGGAGATGGTGAAGGCCGGGCGTTAAGGGGATCTGGGTTTTTTTCTCGCCATAGCGGCCGCCATCCGTGCTGTGGATGCCCGGCCACTCAGCCGCCGGCTTGTCATCGATGGCCATGAAGGAGGCGTCGTCCGAAACCGTGGCGAATCCATAGTCGCCGGCCTGTCCGACGTTGAACCAGGCGTCGAACCGGGCCAGGAAATGCTCCGGCGGCCCGTAGGGATGGACGCCTTCGAAAATCTCGCTCCGGATGCCCCGCCCGTACGTGCCGGTGGCCGCCATCCAGGCGGATTCAAATTGGGCGCGCGAATCGAAAGCGGGCCGGTCCTGCCGGCGCGTTTCGAGGATAACTCCCGCCTTCGGCCGCCAGTCCCGGGGCGGGGGATTGGACGCGGCCGACACATAGGCATAATAGGAAGTGGCGCCGGAGGCGGTTTCAAACAGGATCGACACTGGTTGGCCGCGCCGGGCCCATAGGACCGCCGAGGGCACGGGCCGGCCGTCGGGCCCGGTCACCGTGACCCGTGTCTGCTCGGGGGCGGAGGCGCCTGTCGAAAGCGGACAGGAAGCCGCGGCGGCCGGCCAGGCGCTCTCCTTGTCCCGGTCCAGGCGAAGTCTCAGGCCGGCTTCCGGAATGGCCCAGTCGGCGGGCGGCGCGGGCTCCGCCATCCCTCCGGAGGACATCAGAAAGAGAAGCAAAAGGAATATCAGTCTTTGACAGCTTTGCATCATTTGTTCATTATAACGCAATCTAGGGAAAGGAAAGCGATGAAAATCACTTGGATGCGGGCGGGTCTTGCGGCGGCTGTTTTCTCCTTGTTTCCCCTGAGCGGGCAAGCCGCGGTTGGCGTGGGTGTGCGGGCAGGTACAACCGGCATCGGCGGCGAAGTGGCCGTGGAGCTGGTTCCTGAATATTTGAATCTTCGGTTGGCGGGCAACGGCGGCGCCTTGACCGTCAAGGTCAACGAGGATGACGCCACCTACGATTCGGACATCACGCTTCAAACCTGGATGGCGCTTTTGGACTGGCATGTGGGGGGGGGACCCTTCAAGTTTGTGGTGGGCGGCTGTTACAACGGCTCGGATGTGGAGGGGACGGCCCGCCCCACGGAGCCCGTGAAAGTCGGGGATATTACCTATACGCCCGCCGAGATCGGCTCCCTGTTCGCGTCCGCGAAGTACGATTCGTTCGGGGGGTACGCCGGCCTCGGGTTCGGCAACCTGGCCTTCGGGGAGGGGCGCTGGACCGCTTCGCTGGACCTGGGCGTGATGTTCTTCTCGGAACCCGATATCACCTTGGATTCGCGAGGGGGCCTTTTGTCGGAAACTCCCCAGGTCAAGCGGGAGCTGAAAAAGGAACTGGATAATTTCAGCGATGATTATATCGAATGGCTCCGTTACTACCCTGTGCTGAGCCTCGGGGTGGCCGTGCGATTCTAACTCGGGTGGGAAAGATGTACGCGAAAAATCAGGTCAGGCGTTCGAGGGCTTTCTGGGGCGTGGCCGTGTTGGCTCTTTTAGCGGTCCAGTCCGCGTTCGGGGCCGCGGATTCTCCGCCCTCGAAGAAGCCGAAAGAGTTTCCCCCGGTCGCGGGGATCGGCAAATCCGTGTCGTACGCCACGGTATCGCTCGACACGTGGACCAGCCGGGTGGCCTACCTCCTGGTGGAAGGCAACACGACCAGCGGGTTCACGCGCGTATTCGCCTGGATTCCCGGCGATGCCCGAATGGGCCGGCCGGTGGAATGGAAGACCAAGGCCACGGAGGGCAACCCGAACATCTGGAACTTCGGCGAGCTGGAGAACAAGGGCTCGGAGGGTGAAGAGAAAATCCGGATGGCCTACCGCTTCTATACGGTAAAGGAGTCGCACGGAGCCGGAACCCAGACGACGATGGATTATGTAACCGGCAAGGCCGTCACCCGCAACTGGGGCGCCGCCACCTATCATCGCCTGTTGTATTCCTTCTCTTTCGGGTACGCCTACGGGACCGCCCCCTCCGCCTCGATGGATGGCGGGTACCCTTTGGAAATAGGCAGCAACGGCGGCGACGTGCGGCTGTATGCGGCATGGGAGCAAGTTCCCCCGCCCGGAGGCGGCCCGGGGCATGCCATTATCCGCGCGAAGCACACGGTGCAGGAGTCGCGCGATCCGAAGAGGGCCCGGGTTCTGGTTCAGTTTGAAGATTTCGCCGGAGCCGCCATCAAGAAGGCGCCGACAGATTTGACGGTCAGCTTGATTGTCGCCCCCTATATGGGTGAACCCGTTTATTCGAACTCGGTTCCCCTGAATGATTTCATGAAGACGGGTTTTGATGTGGACTTGCCGTACGGCTGGTACTCCTTTCGCCTGTCTGGGTTCAAGTATGGCCGGTTTACCTTCACCGGCGATTTTCCCCATATCAGCATCAACCCGATTCCGATCTCGCGTCCGTCGCTCGCCGGTGAAAAATGAACAATCGGACGAGGTGCCGTGAAGGCGTATGAACATTGCACGCTTTGCCCGCGGGCGTGCGGGGTGGACCGGACCGCCGGCGCTCGCGGCGTGTGCGGGGAAACCGCCGTGTGCAGGATCGCCTCCGCCACCGCCCATTTCGGGGAGGAGCCTTCCTTCACCGGCACGCGGGGATCGGGCACGATCTTTTTCTCCGGCTGCTCCTCCCGTTGTTTTTTCTGCCAGAACTTCCAGATTTCAACAGGCGGGCAGGGGCGGGCGCTGACTCCCGGGCAGCTGCTGGAAACGGCCGAGTCGCTGGTGGCCCGGGGCGTGCATAACATCAATTTTGTTTCCCCCGATCACTTCTGGCCGCACGTGGAACAGCTTTGCCGCCAGCTGAGGGAGAAGGGGGTCACGATCCCCTTCCTCTTCAATACCTCGGGGTACCAGGAGCCGTCGCTCGTGCCTGAGTTTGCCCGCGCCATCGACATCTTCCTTCCCGATTACAAGTTCGCGGATCCGGACCTGGCCCAGCTCTGCATGAAAGACCGCCGCTATCCGGAAATCGCCCTGCAGGCCATCCGCAGGATGGTGGAGCTGAAGGGCTTCCTGCAGCCGTGGGATCCGGAGGGGCGCGAGACGGCCCGGCAGGGCGTCCTGGTCCGGCACCTCGTGCTGCCGGGAAGCGTGGAGAACAGCCTGGCGGCGATCCGGCGCCTGCACCGGGAGTTTGGCCCCGCCTTGCCGGTCTCCATCATGAGCCAGTTCAAGCCCGTGCCCGGCTGCCGGGAGCACGGCTTGCTCGAGCGGGCTGTCACGGAAGAGGAGTACGGGCAGGTTACCGATCTGGTGGCGGAATTGGGATTCGCGCATGCCTATGTCCAGCCGGGGGAAGGCGACGACGATTTCCTTCCCGATTTCAACGAGAGCGAGCCGTTTGAAGGCAACCGGAATCGCCTGTGAAGGAGAGTCAACAAGGAGTCCGCGACATGACCAACGAAGCATCCCCGGTCCCCGGCGCGCCAACGCCTCCCGCCCTGTTTGCCTGGAAGCGCTTCGGCGTGCGCGCCTGGGAGGTCATCCTGGTCCTCATGGCCGTTGTGCTGCCGACGATCACCCTGCTGGCGGAAGCCCTGACCGGCTTTTGCTCCGGCGTTTTCTTTGATCCCATTCCGACCCCGGCCCATCAGGTCCTGGTGGCGCTGGTGCCGGCCGCCAATCTTCTGGTCTGGCTGGGGCTCCGGAAGGGGTGGAACGCCCGAAGCCGCCTCTTGGGATTGCTGAATGGAGCCGGGCTGGCGATTTCGTTTCTCTACGCCCTGATCTACCTGCCGCTGGCGCCGTTTGCCGTGCTGGCCATTGTGGTCGCCTGGTGGTACATGGGGTTTGGCTTGATCGGCCTGCTGCCGCTTTCGCCGCTGCTATCGTTCGCTGCCGGCCTGGTTCTCCGGCGGCGGCTGTTGCGGGCCGGCTTCCCGGGGGAACGCTCGCTGCCGGGCATCCGGATCGGCTTCGCGCTGGGGTTGGTTCTTCTCCTGTTTGCCAGCGGCGGCGAGCTCGCCACCCTCACCGGCCTGCGCTGGGCCTCGTCCGGATCGCCTGAAACGAGGGCCCGGGGCATCGCCCTGCTGCGCCGGGCGGACCGCAACGAAATGATCCTGCGCGTCAGCCATGGCTGGAACACGCTGTATGACGAGACGCTGATGAAATGGGTGAACGGCGGCAAGCGGATGGATCCCTCCAAGGCGAGGCTGATCTACTTCCAGGTCACCGGGCAGGATGCGCTCCAGGTGAAGCCGAAGGGGGACGGGGGCGGCTTGCTGTTCGGCCGCGGGCGGGGCATGACCGAAGAGCTGGAGTGGGACAGCCAGCAGGGGGAAGCCGTCGTCGGCGGCATTCTGCGGGGGCTGACCCTGCAGTCGTCCCGGTTGGATGGGTCGCTCGATGGCGTGGCGGGAACGGGCTATCTGGAATGGACGATGGTTTTCCGCAATGACGATGAATCCCGCCAGCGCGAGGCGCGCGCCACGGTGGCCCTGCCCCCGGGAGCGGTGGTGTCGCGGCTGACCCTGTGGATCAACGGGGAAGAGCGGGAGGCCGCGTTTGGCCCCCGGGGCCGCGTGAAGGAGGCCTACCAGAAGGTGGTGCGGGCCCGCCGCGACCCCGTGCTGGTGACAACCTGCGGCCCGGACCGGCTGCTGGTTCAATGTTTTCCCGTTGAGCGGCGCGGCGGCGAAATGAAGCTCCGCCTCGGGCTCACGGTGCCGCTGCAGCCCGCCGTCGGGACAGCCGGAGCCTGGACCTTCCGGCTGCCCCTGTTCCTGGACCGCAATTTCAAATGGGCCGAAGGCGCGGGCCAGGATCTCTGGATCGAAAGCCGGTCGGTGCTGAAGCCCGGATCCGGTTCCGCCATCACCTGCGCCGCCGGACGCGATGGCGTCTGGAACGCCCGGGGCACTCTGCCCGAGCCTTTGCTATGGAAATCGGGCGCCTCCCTTCTGGTTGAGGGAAGCGGCGACGGCTCCGCCTGGTGCCGCGACACGATGGGTGAAAAGCCGGGCGTCGTCCGGCAGACGCTGGTGGAAACGGCCAGCGAAAAGCCCGACTCCGTGGTCCTGGTGGTGGACGGGTCGGCCTCCATGAAGGCGGCGGCCCCCGGGTTGGCCGCTGCGCTCCGCGAATCTTTTCCCGAGGGGGTCCGGCTGGGCGTGATTTTCGCGGGTGACGGAAAGCCGCAGCGCCCTGTTTTCAACACCATGACCCGGAAGAAAATCGATGAGGCGGCCGGGGCCATCGAGGGCTTCGCGTACACCGGGGGGCGCTGCAACGTCCTGGCGCTGGAAGAGGCCTGGGACGCCCTGGCGAACGAGCGGGGCCCGGCTGTCATCGTCTGGGTGCATGGCCCGCTTCCCGTGACGGTGAACAGCCCCGATGGGATTTTGCAGCGGTTCGAGCGGCAGCCGGGTCTGGCGCCCATTTACGGGCTGCAGGTGAAGCCCGGGCCCGACCGGGTCGTGGAGACGCTGGAATCGTCCGATATGATCCGGGCGCTGCCGCCCGCCCGGGAGCCCTCCCTGTCGCTGAACGGCCTGTTCCGCGGGTGGAGTCCGGACGCGCGGGTGATGAAGGCGCTGCGCACGCGCGAGGAGGGGGAGCCCGGCGATCGGGCGGGCCCGCCGACCTCCGATCACCTCGTCCGCCTCTGGGCCCGGCAGGAGGTCGCCTTCCTGCTGGCCACGCGGCAGCCGGTCAACCGCGAAAAAGCGGGCCAGCTGGCGGCCCGCTACCACCTGGTCACGCCCGTCTCCGGCGCCGTGGTGCTGGAGACCGAGCAGCAGTTCCGCGAGGCGGGACTGGAGCCCGTTCCCGCGGATTCGCTGCCGACCGTGCCGGAGCCGGAGCTCTGGGTCGTGGCGGCCCTGGTCCTGGCGATCCTGGGCTGGCAGTGGCGCCGCCGCTTGTCTGTTCACGCGTGAGCGCCGCGGTGTGCGTCGGGATCGGCGTGCTGGCCTGGGCGCTCGCCTGTTGGCCCCTGGCCCTCTGGTACGGCTACCGCGTGCTGATCGTTTCCGACCAGGCCTGGCTGGCCCTGGCGCCCGCGGCCGCGGCCTGG
>CAIKKV010000621.1 GCA_903828035.1 uncultured bacterium | reverse complement strand
TGCGACCGGCATCTGGCAGGGGGACGCCTGCAACCAGATCCTGCAGTCGCTCGGCCTGGCCGCCTCCCCCTCCGCCGCCATCAACATCACGGGCCCCGAAATCTTCTCCATTCGCGAGGTCGCCCAGACCTTCGGGCGGATGCTCGGCAAACCCGCCCTGATCGAGGGAACGGAAAACGGCCGCGGCTACCTGAACAACGCCCGCCAGGCCAACCGGCTCTACGGCAACCCGAGCGTGCCGCTCGGCCTGCTCATGGAATGGATCGCCCACTGGGTCCGCCAGGGCGGCCCCACCAGCGGCAAGCCCACCCATTTCGAAACGCAAAACGGCCAGTACTAACCGGAGCCCCCTCATGAAAACCATCCGGGTCGGCATCGTCGGCACAGGCTTCGCGGGCCGCTTTCACACCGAGTGCCTCCGCCGCGTCTACGGCGTGGACGTCCAGATCGCCGGCATCACCTCGCGCCGTCCGGAAAGCCGCGCCGCCTTCGGCCGCGAGCACGCGATCCCGGTGTTCGATTCGGTCGAGGCCCTGCTGCCGCACATCGACGTGCTCGACGTCTGCTCGCCGCCCCACGCCCACGTGGAGGGCATCCTGGCCGCCGCCGCCGCCGGCAAGGGCATCATCTGCGAAAAGCCGCTCACCGGCAGCTTCGGCCCCGGCAACGACTCCTTCCACGGCAACCGGGCGGACAAGGAGCCCATGCTGGAGGAGGTGGTCGAGGTCATGCGGCGCCTGGCCGCGGCCGTCCGCGCGAACAAGTGCTTTTTCGGGTACGCCGAAAACTTCGTCTACGCCCCCAGCGTCCAGAAGGAGCGAGAGATCGTCGAGAAGACCAAGGCCCAGATCCTGCGCCTGATGGGCGAGGAGTCCCACAACGGCTCCGCCTCCCCCGTCTACGGCATCTGGAAGTTTGCCGGCGGCGGCTCGCTCATCGGCAAGGGCGTCCATCCCCTCGGCGCCATCCTGTACCTGAAGCGGATCGAAGGGCTCGCCACGCTCGGCCGCCCCATCCGCCCGGCCGCCGTCACCGCCCGCACGCACGAGCTCACCCGCCTCCCCGGCTACCGCAACGCCGGCTTCATCCGCACCGACTACCGCGACATCGAGGACTACGGCATGATCCATGTCGTGTTCGAGGACGGCACGGTCGGCGACATCGTCACCAGCGAGGTCGTCCTCGGCGGCATCTACGACTACGTCGAGGTCTTCGCCAACAACCACCGCACCCGCTGCGCCATCAGCCCCACCGAGCTGGCCATGACCTACAACCCCCGCGGGGAGCAGTACAAGGACATCTACCTGATTGAGAAGGCCAGCACCAAGGAGGGGTGGTCCACCGCCTCGCCCGACGAAAACTTCACCATCGGCTACCAGGCCGAGATCCAGGACTTCCTGACCTGCGCCGCCTCGGGCGCCGAGCCGCAGTCCGGCCTCGACCTGGCGCTGGACACCACGGCCGCCACCTACGCGGCCTACGTCTCCGCCCAGCGCAAGGGCGCCGAAACCGAGGTCCCCCGCCTATGAAAAAGCCCGCCGCCCCGCTGAAGGTCGCCATCCTCGGCCTCGGCCATCTTCACCCGCGCTCCTACATGCCGCTGTTCCAGGCCGTGCCGGCCTTCCAGGTCACGGCCGTCATGGAGCCCGACTCCGGCCTGCGCGACGCCTTCGCCCGCGACTTCGGCATCGCCGGCTACGCCTCCCTGCCCGCCCTGCTACGCGAGGCCCGACCGGACGTGGCCGCCCTCTTCCTCCCCCACGCCGACTGCCCGGCCGCCGCGGCGGCCTGCGCCCGCGCCGGACTCCACCTGATGGTGGAGAAACCCATGGCCGCCAGCGCCTCCGGAGCCGCCGCCATTCTCGCCGCGGCCCGGAAACACAAGGTCAAGCTGACCACCGGCTACTGCTGGCGCTATCACCCGGTGGCCCAGGAGATCAAGCGCCTGGTCGACTCCGGCGTCATCGGCAAGGTCGTGGGCGGCGAGGGCCGCCTCGCGGCCGGCCGCCTCCAGCGCTACCTCGACGGCCACTCCCCGTGGATCCTCGAGAAAAAGAAGTGCGGCGGCGGCCCCCTGTACACCCTCGGGGTGCACTGGATCGACCTGTTCCGCTACATCCTGTCCGACGAGGTCGAGTCCGTCAGCGGCCGCAACGTCAAGATCAACACGCGCTTCGACGTGGAGGACAACTCCTTCGCCCACCTCCAGTTCGGCAAGGGCGCCGTGATGGCGCTCGATATCAGCTACACCGTGCCCGACGCCTTCCCCTATGGCCGCGACCTCTACATCGGCATCCGCGGCACGCGCGGCGTCCTCTCCTGGGCGCCCGCCTACGAGGGCCAGAAGGACGTGCTCGTCCTCTGCTCCGACGACCCCTCCTTCGCCGGCGCCCCCCGCCGGAGCCAGGAGTTCGAGCTCGACCCCGTCAAGGGCTACTCCGGCACGATGGGTCTCCAGTATGTCCGCGGCTTCGCGGAAAGCATTCTAAACAACCAGGCGCCATTCATCACCGGCGAGGATGGCGTCGCCGCCCTGCAAGTCGTGGAAGCGGTTTACAAATCGGCGGAGCGCAAGCGCTGGGTGGAGGTCAGAGGATGAAAGCTGCTGTCACGGATTATATTGAAGACAACCTGGACTGGGAAGCCGCGGAGCTGAAAAAGGCGGGCATCGACTTCTCGATCTTCCAGCTCAAGTTCAAGCCCGAGGAAGAGGTGGCCGCCGCCATCGCCGACGCCGACGTCGTCGTGGTCAACATGGTCAAGATGACCGACTCCCTCCTGGCGCGCCTGCCGAAGTGCAAGCTGCTCATCCGCCACGGCATCGGCTACGACAACGTGGACGTGGCCGCCTGCACCCGGCGGGGCATCGCCTTCGCCTACCAGCCCGACTACTGCGTGGACGACGTGGCCGAGCACGCCATCGCCCTGATCCTCGCCTGCGGCCGCAAGATCGTGGCCAGCCGCGCCACGCTGGACCAATCCAGCCAGACGGGCCAGTGGGACTTCTCCAAGCTGTTCCCCATCTACCGGCTGAAGGGCAAGACCCTCGGCGTCATCGGCGCGGGCCGCATCGGCAGCACGGTCATCGAGCGCCTCAAGAGCTTCGGCTTCCGCATCCTCGCCAACGACCCCTACCTGGCCGACATCCGCAAGAAGGCGCTGAGCGTGCCGTTCGTCGAAAAGGACGAGCTCTTCCGCGAGGCGGACTACATCACCATTCACACGCCCCTCGGCCCGGAGACGAAGCACATCATCAACGCCGCCTCGCTGGCGCTCATGAAGCCGACCGCCTACGTGATCAACACCTCCCGCGGCGGCATGGTGGACACCGACGCGCTGGCCCAGGCCTGCAAGGAAAAGCGGATCGCCGGCGCGGCCATCGATGTGTTCGATGTCGAGCCGCCCCCCCAGAGCCTCCCCCTCTTCGGGCTGGACAACGTCATCCTCACCCCCCACACCGGCTGGGCCTCGGCGGAATCGGGCGACCAGATCCGCAAGAGCATCCTGGACGACATCCTCGCCTTCGCCAAGGGCAAGCCGGCCCGCAACATCGTCAACAAGGACGTTCTTAAGAAATAACAGCCCGCCTCCGCGGGATTATCAGGAGTATGGCATCATGGGTATCACGCATATCAGCGGCACGCTTCCCGGCCCCAAGGGCAAGGCCCTGCTCGAGAAGTGGCGCCAGTACGAAGCCGACGTCACCGGCTTCCAGGCCCCCGTCGTCTGGGAATCGGCCAAGGGCGTCACGGTCAAGGATGTCGACGGCAACACCTTCATCGACTGGACCTCCGGCGTGCTGGTGACCAACGTCGGCCACTGCCACCCCCACCTCGTGGAGGCGGCGCGCAAGGCCATGGGCGACCTGCTCAACAACTACGAGTGCGCCAACACCTACCGCATCGCAGCGGCCGAAAAGCTGGTCAAGGCGCTGCCGGCGCATCTCGACAAGTGCTTTTTCCTGAGCACCGGCGCCGAGGCCACCGAGGCCTGCCTGCGCCTGATGAAGCGCAAGTCCGGCAAGTACGAGATCCTGGCCTTCGCCGGCGGCTTCCACGGCCGTACCTTCGGCGCCGCCTCGGCCGGAGGCATGGCCGGCCCCAAGCGCGGCTACGGGCCCGGAGTCCCCGGCACCATCCGCGCCCTGTTCCCCAATCCGTATCGCGACGACTTCGGCTGGTGCGGGGACGGCCCCCGGTTCACGAAGTATTTCAAGTACCTGGAGGCCGAGATTGCGGCCAACTCCACCGGCAGCCTCGGCGGCCTGATCGTGGAGCCCTACCAGGGCGCCGCCGGCTTCATCTTCCCGCCCCCGGGCTGGCTGAAGCGGCTCGAGGAGTGGGCGCGCGGCAACGGGCTGCTCTTCACGCTCGACGAGGTGCAGGCCTCCTACGGCCGCACCGGCCGCATGTGGGCGATGGAGCATGAGGGCCTGAAGCCCGACCTGGTCAGCATCGGCAAGGCCATCGGCTGCGGCGTGCCGGTCTCCGCCGTGGCGGGCACCTCCGACGTCTTCTCCGCCCTCAAGAAGGGCGAGCTGTCCAGCACCCTCGGCGGCAACCCCGTGTCCAGCGCGGCCGTGACCGCCATCCTGGAAATCTACGAGCGCGAGGATCTGGTCGGCAACTCCGCCGCCATGGGCGCGTACATGAAGGGGAAGCTCGAGGCCCTCGCGGCCAGGAGCCGGTTCATCGGCGACGTGCGCGGCATGGGACTGGTGATGGGGCTGGAGTTCGTGAAGGACAAGGCCACCCGCGAGCCCTACCCCGAGCTGATCAAGCCGCTCATCGAAGCCAGCGCCAACAAGGGCGTGCTGATCGGCTCCGTCGGCGTCAGCGGAAACGTCATCCGCGTGGCCCCGCCCCTGGTCATCACGAAGGCCGAGGCCGACGAAAGCCTGGCCCTCTTCGAAAAAGCCCTCCTGGAGCTCGAAGCGAAATGAAGGATCTGAGGCCGGTCATCGAGTCCCTCCTGCCCGAGGCGGTCCAGCTTCTGGCGGAGCTGGTCGCCTTCCCCTCCACCTCCGGAAAGGAGCACGAGGCGCTCCTGTTCCTGGAAAAGGCCTTCGCCCGGACGGGCGCCCGGGTGGAGCGGGTGCCGCTGGCCGACAGCCTGCGGGATGATCCCGATTACAGCGACCCGATCAAGGGCATCCCCTACAACGGCCGCTTCAACCTGCGGGTCGTGCGGCCGGGCACGGGCGGCGGAAAGTCGCTGGTTTTCAACGCGCACACCGACGTGGTGCCGCCCTCCCAGGACCAGCCCGAGCCCTGGAAGGCGCGGCTGGAGGACGGCGTCCTGCACGCCCGCGGCGCCTGCGACGCCAAGGGCCAGGTCGCGACCGTCTACCTGCTGCTCCGGGCGCTCCAGGAAGGCGGCGTCCGGCTGAAGGGCGACGTCATCGCCCATATCGTGGTGGAAGAGGAGAACGGCGGCAACGGCACCCTGGCCATGGCGCGCCGCGGCGAAAAGGCCGATGCCTGCATCGTGCTCGAGCCCACCGAGGGGCGCGTGCTGACCTCCATCCGCGGCGCCGTCTGGTTCCGGATCGCGTTCCACGGCAAGGCGGGCCACAGCGGCCAGGCGGGGCAGACCCGCAGCGCCCTGCTCATGGCGCGCGACGCCATCGCGGTGATGGAGAAGTATCACGACGACCTGCTGGCCGCCTCGCGCGGCTTCCCGCTCTTCGATCCCTACCCCAACCCCATGCCGATCACCTTCGGCCGCCTGGAGGCCGGCAACTGGCCGGCTTCAGCCCCGAGCCTGGCCGTCATGGAGGGCGTGCTGGGCCTGCTGCCCAATACGACCAAGGAGCAGGTCATGGCCGGCATGCGCGCCACCCTGGATGCCGTGGACGGGTTGACGGGACGCTTCGACCTGACATTCATGTATCGCCACGACAGCAGCGTGCTGGACCCGGACCACAGCCTGCCGCAGGGCCTGCTGGCCGCGACGGCCGCCTTCGGCCGGCCGAACAAGGTGGATGCCATGACGGCGTCCTGCGATGCCTGGCTCTACGCCAATCAGCTGGGCATCCCCACGGTCGTCTACGGCCCGGGCTCGCTCAAGGTGGCCCATTCCAAGGACGAACAACTGGCGGTGCGGGAGTTGGCCGACGCCGCGGAAACACTGGCGGCCTTCCTCCGGCGCCATTCGGGAGAATGAAATCATGAGAGCACTGGTCAAGACCCAGAAGGGCG
>CAIKKV010000620.1 GCA_903828035.1 uncultured bacterium | reverse complement strand
GGCACCCGCCCCCGCGGGGCCGACGAGCAGCAGGACCGCGACCACGCCAACAGCCTGCTCCAGGACGAGAAGGAGCGCGCCGAGCACCTCATGCTCGTGGACCTCGGCCGCAACGAGCTCGGCCGCGTGGCCCTCCCCGGCACCGTGCAGGTCAACGACCTCATGGTCGTCGAGCGCTACTCGCACGTCATGCACCTGGTCTCCAACATCGTGGCCGAGCTGGAGCCCGGCAAGGACGCCTTCGACCTGCTCCGCGCCTCCTTCCCCGCCGGCACGCTCTCGGGGGCCCCCAAGGTGCGCGCCATGGAGCTCATCGCCGAGCTCGAAACCTCCCCCCGCGGCGCCTACGGCGGCGCCGTCGGCTACATCGGCTTCGACGGCGGCATGGACTTCGCCATCTGCATCCGCACCGCCTGCATCGAGTCCGGGCGGCTCACCATCCGCGCCGGCGCCGGCATCGTGGCCGACTCCGTGCCCGAGTCCGAGCGTCTCGAAACCGTCAACAAGGCCCGCGCCGTGATGCGCGCGCTGGAACTGCTGGCATCCGCCGGAGGCCGCTCATGATCGTCATCCTGGACAACTACGACTCCTTCACCTACAACCTCGTCCAGTACCTGCGGGAGATGACCGCCGACGTGGTGGTCTACCGCAACGACGCGATCGACCTGGCCGGCCTGGAGGCCCTGGCGCCCCAGGCGCTCGTCATCTCCCCCGGGCCGGGCCGGCCCGAGGACGCCGGCCTCTCCTGCGAGGCCATCCGCCGCTTCTCCGGCCGCATCCCCGTCCTCGGCGTCTGCCTAGGCCACCAGGCCATCGGCCAGGTGTTCGGCGGGAAAATCGTCAACGCCAGGCGGCTCATGCACGGCAAGACCTCCGACATCACCTCCGACGGCAAGGGCCTCTTCGCCAACCTGGGCGACCGGCCCTTCAAGGCCATGCGCTACCACTCGCTCGTCATCAGCCGCGAGGACTTCCCGGCCGACCTCGTCATCACCGCCACCTCCGAGGACGGCGAGATCATGGGCGTGCGCCACGCCTCCCATCCCACCGAGGGCATCCAGTTCCACCCGGAGTCGATCATGACCCCCATGGGCAAGCGGCTGCTGCGCAACTTCCTGAAAATGGCCCACCTGTAAGGAGCCCTCCCATGAGCCTCGCCTTCAAGGACATCCTCACCGCGCTCGTCCGGCGGCAGAACCTGACCGAAACCCAGGCGGCCGAGTGCGTGGACGCGATCCTCGACGGCCAGTGGACCGAGGCGCAGATCGGCGCCTTCCTGGCGGCGCTCGCGGCCAAGGGCGAAACGGTGGACGAGGTGACCGGCGCGGCGCGGGCCATGCGGCGCAAGGCCGTGCGCGTGCAGAGCACGGCCCCGGTGGTGGTGGACACCTGCGGCACGGGCGGCGACGGCCTCGGCACCTTCAACATCTCCACGACCACGGCCTTCGTCGTGGCCGGCGCGGGCGTGGCCGTGGCCAAGCACGGCAACCGCTCGGTCTCCAGCGTCTGCGGAAGCGCCGACGTGCTGGAGGCGCTCGGGCTCAACCTCCAGGTCCATCCCGAAATCATGGAGCAGGCGCTCAACGAGATCGGCATCGCCTTCCTCTTCGCGCCGCTCTACCACGGCGCCATGAAGCACGCCATGCCGGCGCGCAAACAGCTCGGCATCCGCACGCTCTTCAACATGCTGGGGCCCCTGACCAATCCGGCGGGCGCCTCGGCGCAGCTGCTGGGGGTCTACGCCCCGGCGCTCACCGAGATGTTCGCGGGCGTGCTGCAGCGGCTCGGCACCCGCCGCGCCTTTGTGGTGCACGGCCATGAAGGGCTCGACGAGATCAGCCTCTGCGGCCCCACGCGCGTCTCGGAGCTGCGCGACGGGGCGGTCAAAACCTACGACCTCGACCCCGAGCGCTTCTTCGGCGAGTGCGCCGGGCCCGAGGCGCTCCGGGGGGGCGACGCCGCCTGCAACGCCGGCATCCTGAAAAGCATCCTCGAAGGTGAGCCCGGGCCCCGCCGCCAGATCGTTCTCCTCAACGCCGCCGCCGCGCTCGCGGCCGCGGGCCAGGCGGCGGACGTGAAGGCGGGGCTGGCCGTGGCCGCCGAGTCGATCGACTCCGGCATGGCCCTCGAAAAGTTGAATGCCCTGATCGCGTTCACCCGGCGCCACTGAATCCGCTCTTCACAAACTCAAGGCATTGCGTTAACCTCTATGAAGACGTAATGGAGGAACCCGCTCATGCCCACGGCAGTCTCAAATGACATCCTCGACAGCGCCCTCCGACAACCGGAGAAAGAACGGGCACGCATCGCCGAGACGCTTATTGCAAGCCTGGACACCGAACCGAACCCGGAGATTGAGCAAGCGTGGCAACGGGAAATAGACAAGCGCCTGGGTGAACTAGGCTCCGGGAGCGTGACGTGCATCCCTTGGGAAGAAGTCCGCGATCGCCTCTCCCGGAATGCCCATGTTCAGAGTTGAGGTACACCCGGCTGTGTATGCCGAGCTGGAACACTCACGCGCCTGGTACGAAGAACGCGCGGAGAATCTTGGCCACGAGTTTCTCGACGAAGTGAACCGGGCCGTTGAAACACTGCGCAAAGAGCCCGCCCTATGGCCTTTTCGAGATGAGGCCCGCGGGCTCCGTCGCTACCTTGTCCACCGCTTTCCATATGGCATCGTTTATCGGATTGAAGATCAGGTGATTCAGATCATCGCAGTCATGCATTTGCGCCGCCACCCCGGCTACTGGCGGGAAAGACTCTCGTAAAAGAGACGCGAAATCCACGTCCTATTTGCATTTTCCCTACCCCTCACCTCCGATGTTGC
>CAIKKV010000619.1 GCA_903828035.1 uncultured bacterium | reverse complement strand
TGTTTAGAAATCAAATCCTTGCGTCCGGGTTTAATTATCCACGGGGAACAACGTTATGAACCAGCAGGCGAGCATCCGCTACGGCGATCACCGGTGGCCGGAATTGAAGGCCTTGGCGGAGAAGGGCGCGATCATTTTGCTTCCTGTCGGGCAGACCGAGGAGCATGGGCCGCACGTGCCGGTGGATTGCGATGTGCGGATCGCCGAGGAGACCGCGCGGGCCGTGGCCGAGGCCGCGGTTTCGGAGATCCCGGTCCTGGTGCTGCCCACGATCTGGTGCGGCTATTCGGGGCAGGGCCTTTTCGACTGGCCCGGCGTCATCTCCATGCCGCCCGAGACCGTTATCAGCGTGATCGAGAACATCGGCCTGTCGCTGGGCCGCTCCGGCTTCCGCAAGGTGGTGATCCTCAATTCCCACGGGCACCATCCGGCCATCCTGCAGGTGGCGGCCCGGAAAGTGGCCGATCAGTCCGACGTGTGCATGATCTGCACCGATATCTTCAAGATGGCCTCCGAGTCGGTGGCGAAGCACCGGACCAGCGCCCTGGGCGGCTGCAGCCACGCCTGCGAGTACGAAACCTCGCTGATGCTCCATTTCGGCGCGCGCGTGGACATGGCGGCCGCCCAGGACGAGCCCGTGAAAACGTGCAGCTCGTTTGTCGGCGGGGATATGTGCGGCCCGTCCTCCAAGGTGTTCTGGTCCACCTGGCGCTACCAGAAGAGCGTGACCGGAACCTACGGATCGCCCACCCACGCCACGGCGGAAAAGGGCGCCGCGATCTTCAAGGAGACGGTGGCGCTCTATGTGAAACTGCTTCACGATGTGGCGGCCTCCTGATGAAAACATACTGGGGCGACACCCATCAGAACACCTATACGAGCCGGCTCGTTCCCGTGCCCATCCCGGATATCCTTTCCTTTGCCCGCGCCCATCTTGATTTTTATGCCGGCGCCTATTACACGCCCATGATGACGCGGGTGTCGCCGCTCCCCGACAAGCTGGCGGCCCAGCTGGCCCGGCCCGGCTGCGAGGGGCTCGCTTCGCCGCTGGGCTGGCTCGGCTTTTTCGAGGAGGGCACCAAGCCGCGCGAGCGGATCGAGCGGGAGTGGGCCGAGTTCGAGGCGGCCATCGCCGGGGCGCATGAGCCCGGCCGGTTCGTCACCTTTCCCGGCTACGAGTGGCAGGGGGACGGCACGTGGGGCGACCATAACGTCATGCATTTCCGCGAGGGGGGGCCTGTCCATACGGTCAGAACCCTGCCGGAGCTGTACGCCCTTCTGCGCGGAACGGAGTCCATCGCCATTCCCCACCATATTGGCTACCGGACGGGGATCCGCGCGCCGGACTGGTCGAAGTGCGACGAGGCGATCACGCCCTACGCGGAAATCTTCTCCGTGCATGGCTGCTCGGAGACGGACGAGGAGTGGGTCGGCCTGCGGAACAACCCCCACATGGGGCCCGGCCTTCCCGGCAGCATGTGGCAGGCCGCCTTGGACAAGGGCCTGCACCTGGGGGCGATCGCCTCCACCGACAACTGGCAGAACATGCCGGGGTCCTGGGGCAAGGGGTTGATGGCCTGCCAGGCGGAAGACCTCTCGCGCGAGAGCCTGTGGAAGGCGTTCCGGAGCCGGCGCGTCTATGCCGTGACGGGCGACCGGATCGAGCTGGACTTCACCTGCAACGGCAAGCCCATGGGCAGCATCCTGGGCCCGGCGGCCGCGCGGCGCTTCGAGGTGACGGCGCGCGGACTGGATGCCATCGACCGGATCGAGCTGCTGCGCAACGGCCGGGTGATCGCCACGCACTGCCACCAGGGCACGTGGGAGGCGGCGAAGCCGGGCCGCCAGACGCGCTTCCGCATGCGGATCGAGGCGGGCTGGGGCCCCAAGCTGGGCGAGCTTCCCTTTGGCGAGCACCCCTGGGACGGCGCCGCCAGCCTGTCCGCCGGCCGCTTCCTGAGCTGGTTTCCCTGCTGGACCGGCCGCGGCCAGGGGGTTCCGGCGCTCGAGGGCGGCCGGGCGCGCTTCAAGATGGTCAGCGCGCAGAATGCGGTGCCCAATCCGTTCCAGACCGGCGTGGTGCTGGAGTTCGAGTCGGATCCGGCCGCGGAATTGGCCGTGACGCTGAACGGGCAGGAGGTGCGCGACCCGGTCGCCGCCTTTGCCGCGGGCAGCCGCGTCATGTGGTATCGCCAGGAGTCGCTCGACTGGGTCCGCGAGATGACCGGCATCCGGTACGAGGAGATGGAGCGGCAGGATCCGGCCTACTACCAGCTTGCGTTCAAGGCCAAGCTGTACGCGGCCGTTCCCGAGGAGGGCTTCACGGCGCGGCTCTCGTTCGTCGACGAGGAGCCGCTGGCCGGCGAGGCGAACTACCGGGTGCGCGTCGAGCAGCGCAACGGCCAGCGGGCCTGGTCGAGCCCCATCTGGGCGGGCGCCCGCCATTGAGCGGCCTCCGTGTAGGGCTTGCAGGGGCATGGGGCTTTGAACTATAATTAAATAGTTAACGAGGAGAATTTGATGTCCATGAACCGGGCGATTTTGGTGGGAACGGGCGGCCGCTCCGTGATGTGGCGCGATGCGGCGGCGTTGAAATATCCCGAGTCGGCCCAGCTGGTCGGCCTGTGCGACATCAACCCGGGCCGGCTGGAAGTCGCCCAGGAGCAGTTGAAGAAAAACGGGCTCGCGAGTCCCGTTCCGCTCTTTCCCCCCGAGCAGTTCGAGGCCCGGATCCGCGAGCTCAAGGCCACCATGGTCATCGTGACCAGCCGCGACTCCACCCACGACCACTTCATTATCCGCGCGCTCGACGCGGGCTGCGACGTCATCACCGAAAAGCCGATGACCATCAACACCGAGAAGTGCCAGGCCATCGTCGACGCGGTGAAGCGCTCGGGCCGCCAGGTGCGCGTCACCTTCAACTACCGCTATTCGCCGCCCCGCCGCCAGGTCAAGGAGCTGATCCAGTCGGGCGTGATCGGCAAGGTGCTGTCGGTCGAGTTCAAGTGGCTGCTCGACACCAGCCATGGCGCCGACTATTTCCGCCGCTGGCACCGCAACAAGGAAAACAGCGGCGGGCTGCTGGTGCACAAGTCCACCCATCACTTCGACCTGGTGAACTGGTGGATCAACAGCGTGCCGGAAAGGGTGGCCGCCTTCGGCGCCCGCCAGTTCTACACGCCCGAGCAGGCGCTTCGCTACGGCCTGAAGCATCGCGGCGAACGCTGCTGCGAATGTCCGGAGGCCAAGCGGTGCCCCGTCTATTTCGACATCAAGGGCAATGACGGGCTGCGCAAGCTGTACTTCGACCAGGAGCGCTATGACGGCTACAAGCGCGACCAGTGCGTGTTCAGCGACAAGATCGACATCGAGGACACGATGAACGTCATCGTGGAATACCGGAACCAGGTCCGGATGAGCTATGTGCTGACGGCGTTCTCCCCCTGGGAAGGCTACCACGTGGTCTTCAACGGAACCAAGGGCCGGCTGGAGCACATCTGCCGCGAGTCGTCGTACGTCAACGGCGACGGCCGCACCCCGGGCGAGATGATGAAGGACGCCACCACCATCAACGTCATGCCCCATTTCACGCGCGGCTACTTTGTGCCGGTGGAAGAGGCGAAGGGCGGCCATGGCGGCGGCGACGCGCGGCTGATGGATGACCTGTTCCTGGCGAACCCGGGCCCCGATCCGCTGGGCCTGCGCGCGGATTACCGGGCCGGCGTCTACTCCATCCTTACGGGCATTGCGGCCAATCTGTCGATGAAGGAGAGCCGCGTCGTGAAGGTCACCGACCTGGTTCCCGGCGTGCCGATGCCCGACTACCCGGCCGCCCCGTCCTGGGAGGAGCCGATCCGGCTTCCGGAGTTCATCACCGAGTTTGACGTCAGCCCCGTGCTGCCGCTGGAGGGGCCTATCGGGCAGGCGCCGTTGCCTGCCCCGGCTTCCGGCTGGAAGCGCACGGATGTGAGCAGCGGATTCCTGAATCTGCGCGGCATGCTGGAGCATGAAAAAGGCGTGATTTACGCCAAGGGTGTTTTCCGCGCCGAGAAAGCCGGCCCCCACTATCTGGGATTCGGCAGCGACGGGCCGTCCAAGGTCTGGGTGAACGGCGTGGAGGTCGGGGTTTTCCCCGATTTCACGAATCCCGCCAGCGGCGACAAGGCGCGGATGATGGTGACGCTTGCGACGGGCGTGAACGAGGTGCTGGTGGCCCTGGATAACCGGGGCGGAAACGCCTGGGGCCTCTTTGCCCGCTTTTCTAATCAGTAGCCGTTGCGCCCAGGGTCAGCAGGGGCAGCACGTCGTGCTCCAGGGAGCGGTTCAGGTCGTAGAGAATGAACCCCGGCGCGCCGGCGCGGCGCGCTGCCTGGATCTGGCGGATCGTCTGCAGGCTGTTGAGGCGTGAGGAGAGGGACGTCACGCCGATTCCGGGAATGATCTGGGCCCGGCCCGTGGCCAGCGGGAGCTGCCCGCGCAGCCACCGCGTGAACTCCGCCGTGTCCGCCGTGTAATTCATGGGGCAGACGAACGCCACGTAGTCCTTCTTCACCCACTCGCCCCAGTCCTGCCCGAGGCTTGCGATGCAGCCCGGGTACCAGCCGTAAACGGCGGCCGAGAGCACGGCGGACGGCCGGATCTCCCGCAGGCGCTGGCGGGCCAGCTTGACGAAGCGGGTGATCTGCGCGGCGCGAAAGCGGGCGTAGCGCTCCGCCAGGGGCCCTTTCAGCACCTCGGCCGGCCACTGCTTCACCTTCACGCCTTCGGATTTCTCGAAGCCGGCCCGGCAGCTCCGGCAGAAGCAGCTGTGCTTGTCGGGATAGCGTATGTAATCGAGCTGGACCCCCTGCACCGGATAGCGCCGGGCGAGCTCCTCGATGCCGGCCAGCTCCCATTCCACATTGTCGGACCGCGAGGGGCAGAGCCAGTTCAACGCCTGGCCGGTGTCGCTCATTTGCAGGCGGCCGGCCGCCTGCAGCCGGGCCAGCAGCTCGGGCGGCGCGCCTTCCAGGTTCCAGCAGATTTTCCAGGCATGCACGGCCAGGCCCGCCTGCTGCGCGGCGGCGCAGCAGGCTTCCATCGGATCGCCGGCGGCCAGCGAGGATTCGCGCTGGGGAAGCCGCGCGCTGGGATATTGGGCGGAGCCCGCCGAGGCCGCGAAGGGAAAGACGGCGGTGAATCCGGCGCGCGAAAGCAGGCGGCAGGTTCGCGGCCAGCTGCCGGGCCCGGTGTACAGGCCCAGGCCCGAGCTGTTCCAGACGGCGCGGAACTCGCCGGCCACCGGCCGGGCCGTTGCGGCGCAGGCGGCGGCCAGGCGGACGGCCAGCCGGTCTTCCGCCTCGATCACGTCGGCGTACTGGCCGGCGCTGTAGAGGGCGGCCAGCCGGTCCCGCGCCGCTTCCAGGGAGGTTGTGGCGCCGCCCTTGGCGCGGATGGCGCCCAGCATGGCTTCCGCCGAGGCGTAGGGAAGGGCGGAGCCGCCGCGGCGCGCGGCCACGAAGGCGGCCGCCCGCAAGGCGGCGGGATCGAAATGGCCGATCAGCCCCAGCAGCAGGCGGCGCCGGGAGGCGGTGTCGCCGTCCTGCAGGATGTGACTCATCCAGGCGCCCTTGTCCGAGAGCGCCCAGGCGGGCGTTTTCTGGACAGCGCCGTCTGCATTTTCCCACCAGGCCGCGACTCGGGCGGAATCCTCCGCCGGAAAGGCGGGCCGCACCAGCCGCGAATTTTGGAAGACGCGGGCGGGGAGAAGGGGCGGCGAATCCCGGACAAAGGCAAAGGAGGCCCACTGCCCTTCGATCTTTGACATTTGCAGGGGGCCTAGCTTGAATCCGAGCATCGCGGACAAGGCGGGGTCCCCGGAATAAAAGACGATCAGTTTCCCGCCGGCTTTCAAAAAGGTCGACAGCCGGTCGCGCTCCTCCTGTGGAAGGGCCGGGTTATAGGCCAGGAGGGCGACCTTGTCGCGCAAGCCGCCGCGGATGACGGCGTCGTCGGTCAGTCGGTGGACGGTCAGTCCCGCCTCGGTCAGGAGGCGCTCGAGAAGGTCGGCGGCCCGGCTGGAGGCGTGCCGCTCGGCGTCATTGGGCGCGGAGACGGTCGCCTCCACGAGCGTGACCGCGGCCCGGGGAGGAGCGGCGGAGCCGGGGGGGGCGGCGGAACCGGAGGCCGCGATACCCCGGCAACCGGTCGAGACGCCCAGGAGCAGGAGCAAAAGAGTTGGCAGGAGGCGGGGCATGGGAGGAAGCATGCGACAGCGGTGGCGGGGGGTCAAGCGCTTCCTGCGGCAGGAGTGAGAAGGGGGGTTCTTTTTGCGGGCTCGATTTGGGAAGACACTTGCGAGGGGGGTGGAAAAGAGTCATAATGCCGGCCTTGAGGAAAGGAAAGACTGGATGACCTGGCATGTCCTGTACGTCAAGCCGCGGTGTGAGAAAAAGGTGGCCGGCCACTGCGACCGGCACGGCCTCGGGCAGTACCTGCCGCTGCGCCGCGAGACCAAGATCTACCAGCGGCGCCGCGTGACGGTGGACAAGCCGGTCTTCCAGGGCTACGTGTTCGCCTGCTTCACGCCGGAGCAGAAGGCGGACCTCATGCGCAGCCATGCCGTCCTGAGCGTGCTCGACGTGGAGGACCAGGCCCGGTTCCTGCGCGAGCTGGAGCAGGTCCGGCTGGCCCTGGATGTCGATCCGACCTTGAGCGTGGAGCGGCTTCTCAAGCCGGGCCGGCGGGTGAAGATTACCTCCGGCCCGTTCATGGGGCTGGAAGGCACCGTGCAGACCATTCGCGGAGCCACCCGTGTGATGCTGGCGGTGGAAATGATCGGGCAGGCGGTGGTGGTCAACGCGGAGACGGCGCTGCTGGAGCCGCTGGATTGACGGGCTGCGACCGGGGAGGTGCTATGCGGGTTGTCTCTAAACTGGCGTTGGCGTTCATGGCCGCGGCCCTGCTGGCCGGCCCCTGGCTGTTCGGGGCCTGGGAGACCTGGTGGTTCTGGCCGCTGGCCTCGCTTCTGTTTTTCGGAACAGCCCTGTTCGGCTTCACCCTGATGAGGGCTGATTTTGTTGTCGAGGGGCTCAGCGAGGAGCGGCTGCGGCGCGACATGGCGCCCACGCTTGTGGCGTGCGGCCTCTTTCTCGTTTACGGGATCGTGCGCATGTTCATGGCCCGGGTCTACGCCGACGCCGAGCGGAGCCTGCTGCTGGTCCTGCTGCCGCTGTGTATCGCCGCGATCGCGGCCTTCACCACCGGCCCCGCCGGCCGCCGCGTGCTGTTTTACCTGGTTGCCGTCAACATTCTCTGCCTGGGCGTCTACGGCATCGTCAACCACTGGCTGACGGGCAGCGAGCGCGTCCTGTGGATGCCGGGCTACATGCAGTACATCGCCGACGACCGCGCGACCGGCTCCTACTATTGCCCGAACCACTTCGCGGGCATCCTGGAGATCGGCGCGGCCCTGGCGCTGGGGCTCTTCGTGGACCGCGGCGCCCGGAGGGGCGCCCGGCTATTCGCCCTGATCCTGCTGGCGGTCTGCGCGGGCGGGGTGCTCCTGAGCAAGTCCCGCGCGGGCGGGGTGGCGCTGCTGGCCGTGATCCTGCTGGCGCCGCTGGTGGGTTTGATCCAGTGGAAGCCGCGGGCGCGCTGGCTGTTGCGGGCGGGCGCGCTGGCCGCCGCGATCCTCGCGGTGGGGCTGGTGGCCTGGCAGGCGAGCGGGTACCGGACGCGGTTCGCCTCCCTGCCCTGGAAGGATATTGAAAAATCCGATCGCGTGCAGATGGTCCGGGGCGCCCTGCGGGCCTGGGAGACGGCGCCGGTCCTGGGCATCGGCCCCGGCATGCACCAGGACCTGTGGCCCCATTTCGCCGCCAGTTCCGACGGGGATCGCGAAAAGGGCCTCTGGCCGACCGTGATCAACAACGGCTGGCATTCCTATGAAGTGCACAGCGACTGGGTCCAGCTGCTCGAGGAGTACGGGGCGCTGGGGCTGGTCCTGTTCCTGGTCGCCCTGGCCCTGGTGCTGCGCAGCCTCTGGCGCGGGCTGCGCCGGGAGGAGGGCAACTGGAAGGCGGCCGCCTGGGACCGGCCGCGAGACAGCCGCTTTGCGGCGCTGATCGTGGCGGGACTGCTGGCGGCGGCGGCCATGGGGCTTCACGAGCTAGTCGATTTCAACCTCCAGATGCCGGCCACAGGCTGGGTGCTGGGCGCGGTTCTGGGGCTCGCGCTGGCCGAGTCGGTTCGGGAAGATCAGTAGGCGCCTTCGGCGAACAGCAGCGTGATGGCGGTGCGGAAGAGCAGCGACAGGTCCAGGGAGAGGCTGGCGTTGTGCAGGTAATACACGTCGAGCAGGCACATCTGCTCGAATGACAGGTCGCTCCGCCCCGACACCTGCCACAGGCCGGTGATGCCCGGAAGGCCCTTGTGCCGGCTGCGGTGCCAGGGTTCGTAATAGTGATGGAAGTCCTCGGCCGGCAGCGGGCGGGGGCCCACGACGTTCATATCCCCCACCAGGACGTTGAAGAACTGGGGCAGTTCGTCGAGGCTGAGCTTCCGCAGGAAGCGGCCGACCAGGGTCACGCGCGGATCGCCGCGGATCTTGAAGAGAGCGCCGCCGTCCACCGCGTTTTGCTCCAGCATGGCTTTTTTCAGCTGCGCCGCATTGGCGAACATGGTTCGGAACTTCAGCATCCGGAAGTGGCGCCCGTCCCAGCCCACGCGCTCCTGGATGAACAGGGCGGGTCCGCGGCTGGTCAGCTTGACCAGCAGGGCCACGGCCAGGAAGAGCGGCCAGGTCAGCAGGATGACGGCAATGGAAAAGAGGGCCGAGGTGAGCCGGCGCAGCCGCTGGATGGCGGCAAAATCGGAAGTGGGCGAGAAGTGGATGAGGGGGTAGCCCCGGAAGGTGTCGCTTTCAATCTTCGCCTGGTTGATCAGCAGGTCCAGCCGGGGCGAGCAGATCTTGACGGTCAGGTTCCGCTCGTCGGCCCGGTCCAGCAGCTCCATCAGCGTGGAGAGGGACAGGCGGCTGTCGCAGCAGCAGAGGGTGTCGGCCCGGCAGGCGGCGGCTTCCCGGATGATGAGCGCGGCGGTTTCCGCGGGCGTGCCGCCCTCGGGAATGGACATGCGGAAGGCCGGGTAGAGGCCGTGGGGCTGGCGCGCCCGCAGGAAGCTTTCGATGGCGTCGAGCGGCTCGGGCTCCCCGGCGAGCAGGACCGGATGCCGGTCGATTCCGAACCGGCGGCGCAGGAGGGCCATGAGCCCGATCATCGCTTTCCGGAAGAGGATGCGAAGCGGGAAGTGGATCAGCATCATCAGCAGAAAGGTGCTGCGGGGGTGGAACCGGTTGTGGCTGAGGTAGAGATAGGAGACGAAAAGCATCAGGGCGATGGAGTCGATCTTGAGCAGTTTGAAGGCCGTGAACTCGGCCTGGAGATACCGGCGGCCCGAGTAGAGCCCGAAAAACGCGTTCAGGAGGCACAGCGTGGTGGACAGCAGCAGGATGATGCGCAGGGCGTTGAGGGGGTTGAGGTAGAACTCGGCGAAATCGGGAGCGCCCTCGGCCGGGAAGCTCGGGTCGATCGACGCTTTGATCGTTTGCATCAGGGGGCTGAGCGGCGAGAGGAAGCGAATGCAGTAGGCGGAATAGTAGGCGATGGCCACAGCCGCGATGTCGGCCGCCATATCGAGCAGAAACACCGGAAATGGACTCTTTTTCAGAGGCATGGGATAGTATGAGCTCCGCCGGCAAAGCCGTCAAACTCTTCGTTAAGGCTGAATCAACTTTTGACACTGCCGCTCAGGGTTTGCTAAGGTTAGGGATCAGATTCGGCCAGTCGCGCGGGATCAGGGAAACGAGCAGGCGAGGTGTTGTGAAAGCATTCGGTTATCAGGCGGGCGAGCTCCACGTGGAAGGGGTTCCGGTCCGGGAGTTGGCGGAGCGGTATGGCACCCCGCTTTACATTTACAGCCGCGGCCATTTTTCCGGCCAGTATCGCGCCCTGGCCGACGCCATGAAGGCGGTCAAGCCCCTGATCTGCTATTCCGTCAAGGCCAACTCGAACGGCGCGGTCCTCCGCGCGTTTGCCGAGCAGGGCTCGGGGTTCGACATCGTCTCCGGAGGGGAGCTGTACCGGGTCCGCCAGGCGGGCGTCGATCCCTCCAAGGTCGTCTACGCCGGCGTGGGCAAAAGCATGCCCGAGCTGGAGTACGCCCTGCGCGAGGGGATCCTGTTTTTCACGGTGGAGTCGGAGCCCGAGGCGGTCATGATCGCCGAAGCCGCCCAGCGGCTGGGCGTCAAGGGCCGCGTGGCGTTCCGGGTCAATCCGGGCGTCGACCCCAAGACGCACACCTATATCTCCACCGGCAAGAAGGAAAACAAGTTCGGGCTCGACCTGGAGCGCGTGCGCAAGGCCTATGCCGCCGCCGCCCGCCTGCCCAGCCTGGAGATCGTGGGCCTGCACATGCATATCGGCTCGCAGATCCTGTCGGCCGCCCCCTTCGCCGAAGCGCTGGGCGTGGTGGCGGGCCTGGCCGCCGAGCTGAAGGCGCAGTACCCCTCCTTCCGCTACCTGGACATCGGCGGCGGGATCGGCATCCAGTACAAGCCCGAGCAGGACGAGCTGGCCATGGAGAGCTACGCGGCCGCCCTGGTGCCCGGGCTCCAGAAGCTGGGCCTGCAGGTCGTCCTCGAGCCCGGCCGCTGCCTGGTCGGAAACGGGGGCGCCCTGGTGACCCGCGTGGTGGCGGTCAAGGAAAGCTATTTCAAGAAGTTCGTGGTCATCGATGCAGGCATGAACGACCTGATCCGCCCGGCCCTGTACCAGGCGCACCACGAGATCCAGCCGGTCAGGCAGTCCGACGGCAAGCTGTTCGGCGACCTGGTCGGGCCGATCTGCGAGTCGGGCGATTTCCTCGCCGCCGACCGCGACCTGCCGGCCGCCCAGGCGGGCGACCTGCTGGCGGTCATGAGCGCGGGCGCCTACGGGTTCAGCATGTCGTCGTCTTACAACAGCCGCCCGCGCGTGGCCGAAGTGATGGTCGAAGGCGCCCGGCACGCGCTGGTGCGCGAGCGGGAGACGTGGCCCGATCTTGTCCGCGGCGAGCGGCCTTTCGCCTAACAGTCAGGAGAACCGGATCATGTTTGAGGGAACCTATACCGCGCTGGTGACGCCGTTCAACGCTTCCGGAGCGGTCGATTACGGCAAGCTTCAGATGCTGACGGAGATGCAGATCGCGGCCGGCGTGGACGGGCTGGTGCCCGTGGGAACCACCGGCGAGTCGCCCACCCTGGATTACGACGAGCACAAGAAGGTCATCGAAACGGTCGTCAAGGCCGCCCGCGGGCGGATCAAGGTGATCGCCGGAACGGGCGCCAACGCCACCGCGGAAGCGGTGGAGCTGACCCGTTTCGCCAAGGACATCGGCGCCGACGGCACGCTCCAGGTGACCCCCTATTACAACAAGCCGAGCCAGGCCGGGCTGGTCCGGCATTTTTCAGCCGTGGCCGATCTGGGCCTTCCGGTCGTGCTGTACAACGTGCCCGGCCGCAGCGCGCGTGAAATCGACGTGGCCACCGTGGCCGAGCTGTCGAAGCATCCGCACATCGTGGCGGTCAAGGAGGCGGGCGGCAGCGTGGAGCGCGTGAGCCGGATCCGCGCGGCCTGCACGATCACGATCGTGTCGGGCGACGACGGCCTCACGCTCCCCATGATGGTGTGCGGCGCCGAGGGCGTGATCAGCGTGGCCTCGAACATCGCGCCGGCGCTGGTGGTCGAGCTGGTTCGCGCCGCCCGGCAGAACGAGTGGCTGCGCGCCCGCGCGCTGCACGAGAAGCTTTTCGCCCTGTTCACCGACCTGTTCCTGGATACCAATCCCATTCCGGTCAAGGCCGCGATGGCCATGGCCGGGCTGATTGAGGAAGCGTACCGCCTGCCGCTCTGCGAGATGGCGCCCGCGCCGCGGGCCAAGTTGCGGGCGACGCTGGTGGCGCTTGGCCTGGTGAAAGCCTAGAACGAGGAGAGGGCATGATCAAGGTGGCAATTCTCGGAGCCGCCGGCCGCATGGGCCAGGCGTTGGTGCGCAACAGCCTCGTGATCGAGGGTGTCGGGCTGGCTTCCGCCGTGGAGAAGGCGGGCACGCCATGGGTGGGCCGCGATGCCGGCCTGCCGGGCGGGGCCGGCGAGACGGGCGTGCGGATCGGCGACGATCCCCGCGCGGCCATTGCCGCGGCGGCGGTGGCGATCGATTTCACCTTTCATGCCGCCGTCCCCGAGAACGCCGAGCTGTGCGCCGCGCTGGGGAAGCCGATCGTCATCGGGACAACCGGGCTGGATGCGGCGGAGTCGGAGCGGGTTCGGCAGGCGGCGAAGCGCGTGCCCATCGTCTGGGCGCCCAACTACAGCCTCGGCGTCAATCTTCTCTTTTCCCTGGTCCGGAAGGCCTCGGCGACGCTGGGGCTCGACTACGATATCGAAGTGGTCGAAATGCATCACCATTTCAAGAAGGATTCGCCGAGCGGAACCGCGCTGGGCCTGGCGAAGGCGGCCGCCGCCGGACGCGAGCAGGATCTCGAATCCGTCATGGTCCACGGCCGCCACGGGATGGTGGGCGAGCGGCCCCGGGGCGAGATCGGGATGCACGCGCTGCGCGGCGGCGACGTGGTGGGCGATCACACCGTAATTTTTGCGGCCGACGGAGACCGGGTTGAACTGGCGCACAAGGCGTCGGGGCGGGATGGCTTTGCGCGCGGCGCGCTGCTGGCGGCGCGGTGGGTGGCGGGCCGCCCGGCCGGACTTTACGACATGCAGGACGTGCTGGGCCTCAAGTAGAGGGGGCCATGGAAGCAGGCTTAAGTCTGGGCTCGAATCAGGGCGACCGGGTTGCCCATCTGCGCGGCGCGGCGCGCCGGCTGGCGGCGCGGCCGGGCGTCCGGGTGCTGGGGAAATCGCGTTTTTACGAGACCGAGCCGGTGGATGTTCCCGAGGCTTTCCGGGAGCTGCTGTTTGTGAACGCGGTGATCGTGGTGGAGTGGCCGGGCACGGCTCACGAGCTCTGGGCGGCGACCAAGGAGCTGGAAGCCGCCGCGGGCCGCGAGCGCGGCGTGCGCAACGGCCCCCGGCCGCTGGACGTGGATATCGTATACGCGGGCGCCGAGGTGGTCGACGAGCCCCGGCTCACGGTGCCGCATCCGCGCTGGCGGGAGCGGCGGTTCGTGGCGGAGCCGCTGGCCGAGCTGAGGCCGGAGCTGGTTTTGCCGGGCAGCCCGCTCCGCGTGCGGGAGGTTCTGGCGGCGCTGCCGCCCGGCGGCGTGCGGGTGATTCCGGAGTCCTGGTAAAACGACAGGTGGGCTATGGCTGATGCAATAACGTGGAGCGCGGCAAAGATCAAGGCCCTCAAGGGCCGCGAGAAGATCGCCTGCTTGACCGCCTATGATTTTTTCACCGCCCGGCTGATGGATGAGGCGGGCGTTCCCATGATCCTGGTGGGGGACTCACTCGGCATGGCCGTGCTGGGGTATGAGACCACGCTGCCGGTCACCCTGGAGCAGATGCTGCACCATGGCGCGGCCGTTTCGCGCGCGGTCAGGTCGGCCCTGGTGGTGGGGGACATGCCGTTCATGTCCTACCAGGTTTCCCGCGAGCAGGCCCTGGAGAACGCCGGCCGCTTCCTGAAGGAAGGCGGCGTGGGGGCGGTCAAGCTGGAAGGCGGGGCGATGCGGGCCGGGACGGTTTCCGCGCTGGTGGACAACGGCATTCCGGTGCTGGGGCACATCGGGCTGACCCCGCAGAGCATTCGCGAGATGGGCGGCTACAAGGTCCAGGGCCGCCGGCCTGGCGAGGCGGACCGGCTGCTGGCCGATGCCCAGGCCCTGGCGAAGGCGGGCGTGTTCGCGATCGTGGTGGAGTGCGTGCCGCGCGAGCTGGGCGCCGAAATCACGGCGGCCGTGAACGTGCCGACCATCGGCATCGGCGCGGGGCCGGGATGCGATGGCCAGGTCCTGGTCTGCCACGATTTGTTCGGCCTGACCCCGCCGGCGCAGACGCCCAAATTCGTCAAGCGGTATGCGGAGCTGGGCGACGCCATGCGCGGCGCGGTGGCGGCGTATCGCGAGGACGTGGGAGCGGGCCGCTTCCCGGACGAATCGCAAAGTTATTCCTGAAGCTCTTCAACGGCAGGCGGCTTCGCGCGCCCACGGCCCGACTCTCACTGGCTGACGACGAGGCGCGTTTTTCCGCTCATCACCCATACGAATTTGTAGTAAATGCCATTTTTGTAGGTTTTATTTTGCTTTGAAAAACGTCATTCGGTATAAGAGCTGTTAAACGGCTAGGGGTCAAACATAGGAGTATCCTGTCATGGCGCGACGCGACGACATCAAAAAAGTGCTGATCATCGGCTCTGGGCCCATTATCATCGGACAGGCTTGTGAGTTCGACTATTCCGGCACTCAGGCCTGCAAGGCGCTGCGGGGGCAGGGTTATCAGATTGTGCTGGTCAACTCCAACCCGGCTACAATCATGACCGATCCCGGCATGGCGGACGCCACCTACATCGAGCCGCTCAACGTTGAACGGATTACCCAGATCATCGAGAAGGAGCGGCCCGACGCCCTGCTGCCCAACCTGGGCGGCCAGATGGGGCTGAACCTGTCGTCGGAGTTGGCGAAGGCCGGCGTGCTGGATAAGTACGGGATCAAGGTCATCGGCGTCAACCTGGACGCGATTGAACGCGGCGAGGACCGGCTGATTTTCAAGGAAACGATGAAGGGCCTCGGCATCGAGATGCCGAAGAGCGATCTGGCCTATACGGTGGAGGAGGCCGAAAAGGTGGCCGCCACGCTCGGGTATCCCGTGGTGATCCGGCCCGCCTACACGATGGGCGGCACGGGCGGCGGGCTCGTGTACAACGTCGAAGAGCTGCGCACCGTCTGCAGCCGCGGCCTGGCCGCCTCGATGATCGGCCAGGTGCTGGTCGAGGAATCGGTGCTCGGCTGGGAGGAGCTCGAGGTGGAGGTCGTCCGCGACGCCAAGAACCAGATGATCGTGGTCTGCTTCATCGAGAACATCGATGCGATGGGCGTGCATACCGGCGATTCCTTCTGCGCGGCCCCCATGCTGACCATTGCCCAGTCCGTGCAGGACCGGCTGAAGGAGCAGGCGTTCCGGATCGTGGAGTCGATCGGCGTCATCGGCGGAACGAACGTCCAGTTCGCGCACGACCCGAAGACCGGCCGCATCGTGATCATCGAGATCAACCCCCGCACCTCGCGGTCGTCGGCCCTGGCCTCCAAGGCGACCGGGTTTCCCATCGCGTTGATTTCGGCCAAGCTGGCCAGCGGGCTGACGATGGACGAGATTCCCTATTGGCGCTTGGGAACGCTGGAGAAGTATTCGCCCTCCGGCGAGTATGTGGTGATCAAGTTCTCCCGCTGGGCGTTTGAGAAGTTCAAAGGCGTGCAGGACAAGCTCGGCACGCAGATGAAGGCCGTGGGCGAGGTGATGAGCATCGGCAAGACCTACAAGGAGGCGTTCCAGAAGGCGATCCGGTCGCTCGAAAACGGCCGCCACGGGCTGGGCTTTGCCAAGGACTTCAATCGCAAGTCGCTGCCCGAGCTGATGGAACTGCTGCGGGATCCGACCAGCGAGCGCCAGTTCATCCTGTACGAAGCGCTGCGCAAGGGCGCGCCCGTGGACGAGCTGTTCAAGCTGACCGCCATCAAGGCGTATTTCCTGACGCAGATGAGGGAGCTGGTCGAGCTGGAAGAGCGGATGCTGGCCTTCAAGGGCGGGCTTCCCCCGGACGCCTTGCTGGTGCAGGCCAAGAAGGACGGGTTTGCCGACCGGTACCTGGCCCAGATCCTGGGCGTCCCGGAGGCGGCCCTCCGCGAGAAGCGCAAGGCGCTGGGGTGCGTGGAAGGCTGGCACGCCGTTCGGGTGAGCGGCGTCGAAAACGCCGCGTACTACTATTCGAGCTATATCAAGCCGGACGAAACGACCGCCTCCCAAAACCCCAAGAAGGTGATGATCCTGGGCGGCGGCCCCAACCGGATCGGCCAGGGCATCGAGTTTGACTATTGCTGCGTGCACGCCGCCTTCGCCCTGCGCGATCTCGGGTACGAGACGATCATGGTCAACTGCAATCCCGAGACCGTGTCGACGGATTACGACACCTCCGACAAGCTCTATTTCGAGCCGCTGACGCTCGAGGATGTGATCGCGATTTACGAGAAGGAGAAGCCCGAGGGCGTGATCGTGCAGTTCGGCGGGCAGACGCCGCTGAACATCGCGGCCGACCTGGAGCGGGCGGGAGTAAAGATTTTAGGGACAAGCATCGAGGCGATCAACATCGCCGAGGACCGCGACCTGTTCCGCAAAAAGATGGAGCGGCTCGGCGTCCCGATGCCGGAGTCCGGCATGGCGGCGTCCATCGAGGAGGCC
>CAIKKV010000618.1 GCA_903828035.1 uncultured bacterium | reverse complement strand
TTTCCGACCGCCGGGATGGGTTGGCGGCGGCAGAAGTCCAGCGAGTGGTGGAGGGCGGGCGTTTCCGACCGCCGGGATGGGTTGGCGGCGGCAGAAGTCCAGCGAGTGGTGGAGGGCGGGCGTTTCCGACCGCCGGGATGTGTTTGCGGCGGCAGAAGTCCAGCGAGTGGTGGAGGGCGGGCGTTCCCGACCGCCGGGATGGGTTGGCGGCGGCAGAAGTCCAGCGAGTGGTGGCGGACCTCCGTGTCCGCCGCGATGCGCCTAGAAGGCGGAAAAGAACAATCGGCGAGGGGATTTGCGCTAACACCTCCCGCGATTCCGTGATATAGTGGAACATCTTTTTTCGGACGCTCGCGTAAACCAGACGAAAGGATCCACCGGTATGTCCAGATATATTCCCTTCCCCGCGTATTACGACGATATGCCGATCGACCTGTCCTTCGTTTTCAGGAACGAGAAGCCCGCCGGCCGCCATGGGTTCCTGAAGATCAACAAGGATCATTTCGTCTTTGAAGACGGCGCGCCGGGCCGCTTCTGGGGCGTCAATTTCAACGGGGGCGCCTGCTTCCCCGAGTTTGACTACAGCGAGAAAGTGGCCCGCCGCCTCGCGAAGACCGGCTGCAATATCGTCCGCTTCCACCAGCTCGACTCCGAGTGGAACACGCCCAACATCTTCTCGTTCAGCAAGGGCGAGCGGATCGGCAGCACCCTGCAGATGCATCCCGAAAGCATGAAGCGCCTGGACTACCTGGTCCACTGCCTGAAGCAGGAGGGCATCTACTGCTACCTGGACATGCTGACCTACCGCAACTTCAAGTCCGGCGACGGCGTGGAGAACCCCTTCGAGCTGGGCGATGCGGCGGATCCCTACAACTACTACAACCGCAAGCTGATCGAGCTCCAGAAGAAGTTTGTCACCGATCTCTGGACGCACGTCAACCCCTACACCGGCCTGGCCTACAAGGATGACCCGGTGTTCGTCCTGACCGAAATCGTCAACGAGCGCGATTTCTTCGCCCGGGGCCGCCTGAAGGTCGAGCCGTATGTCGGCGAGTTCCGCGCCCTGTTTGGCGCGTGGTGCAAGGCCAACGGCATCACCTATGACGCCGCCGGCTGCGACGTGAACGAAAACAGCGAGCCCCTGGTGCGGTTCAAGATCCTGGTCCAGGAGAGCTATTACAAGGAGATGCTGGCCTTCATGCGCGAAACGGGCGTGAAGATCCCGATCGCCGGAACCAACTGGCTGACCACGAGCGCGGTCACCAAGTCGAATTTGGTGGCCGATTTCATGGACGGCCACACCTACTTTTATGACTGGAACTGGGGCGAGATCGTGAAGCGCTGCATGAACACGGCCATCACGCAATCGTCGACCTTTGCCATGGAGAACTTCACCGGGCAGCGCGTGCTGGACCGGCCGTACTTCATTTCGGAATGGGATATGCCGTGGCCGAACGAGTTCCGGGCCGAGAGCCCGATCCTGTTTGCCGCCATCGGCGCCCTGCAGGGGTGGGATGGCTGGGCGATCCACACCTATTCCTACGGCACGCGGCTGGCGTCCATGAACATCCTGGGCAAGGAGTCTTCCTCCGATACGATCGGCGGGGTTCCCTACCGCGAAGGCATCTTCAGCACCTGGAACGATCCGGCCAAATTCGGCCTGTTCTACCATGCCGCGCTGATCGCCCGCCGCGGGGATATCGCGGAGTCCAAGGAGTCCGTTGCCGTGAAGGTGGACGACCTGACCAAGGGCGCGCCCAATGCGGTTCGCGTGGCTTCCGAGTTGTGCAAGGTCGGCGTGCAGTTCGAGGGCCAGGCGGATACCGCCCCGAAGGTGGTCGGGGCGGACGACCGCCTGGTCGACGAGGCGGCGGGCGAAGTCCGCTCCGTGACCGGGGAGCTGTATCGCTCCTGGACGAAAAACTACGGGACCATTGATTCTCCCAGGACGAAGTGCGTTTACGGCTTTCTCCGGAAGAACGGCGAACTCGCGCTCACGGACCTGAACGTCAGGGTCTACACCGATTTCGCCGTCGTGGCGCTGTCGTCCCTGACCGACGCGCCCATCGCCAAGAGCGACAACATGTTGCTGACGGCCGTGGGCCGGGCCAAGAACACCGATGCCAAGTTTGACGGCGATGAGCTGCGCGACTTTGGCAAGCCGCCGATCCTGATTGAAGTGATTGTGGCGGAGCTGGCGATCAAGACCGAGCAGACCACACTCAAGGTCTGGGCGGTCAATGCCGAAGGGTTCTTTGTGGGCGCGGTGCCGAGCCGGTATGAGGGCGGCGCGCTCCGCTTCAAAGTGGGCACCACCATGCCGAGCATGTATTACCTGATTCAGGCGGAGTAGCGGTCGTGTGTAATAACCCAATTTAACGAGGCGCTTCAGGGTTTATGGGGGATTATTCATTGAATGAAATACCTGTCAGGCCTATTTTTCTTCGACCTCACGCGCC
>CAIKKV010000617.1 GCA_903828035.1 uncultured bacterium | reverse complement strand
GGTATTTCCACTCCGCGGTCCGCAGCATGTACTTCTGCTCGGGCGACTCGCCGGTCTGCGCCACATAGCAGGGGCGGCCGGGAGCGGCGGAATCGCGCAGCACCGGGGACAGGTCCAATCCATCCACGGGAACGCCCAGGGGGCAGTCCGCCAGGGCGCACACGGTGGGCAGGATATCCTGGAGGCCGGCCAGCTGACCGCGGGAAGCATTCCCCCCGGGAATGGCGCCCGGGGCGCGGATGATGAAGGGGATCTTGACGGACCCGTCGTAAAAACAGGATTTGAAAAACCGCCCGAAGTCGCCCAGCAGGTCGCCGTGATCGGCCGTGTAAATGACGATCGTGTTGTCCGCCAGGCCCGCCTCGTCCAGGTGGTCGAGAATGCGCCCGATCATGGCGTCCTGGAACGTGACCATGGCGCCGTAGTAGGCGCGGCAGACCTGGACCCCTTCCCGCGACAGGTGCTGCCAGCCGTAGGCCGTGCGGCGGGCGGCCAGCTCCGGATCGCGCCCCGCCAGCAGCGACTCGTCTTCCCAGTCGCCCAGCGGCGGCGGCAGGGCGCGCGGGTCGTAAAGCTGGTCCCAGGGCCGGGGCGGATCGTAAGGCGGATGGGGCTTTGAGAACGAGGACCAGAGCAGGAACGGCTGCTCCGGCTGCTGCCGCCGGTGCTCCCGGAGGGCCGCCACGGTCCGCTCCGCCACCCAGCTCTCCTCATGGAGCGCTTCGGGGAGCGGCGAGGGCGCGGAGCGCACATCGTTGTTGCCGATGCCGTGCGCGCGCATGTACCCCTTCCAGCCGTTGTCGGCCACAAAGTCGTGATAGGCTTCCACGCCGCGCCGCTGGCCGAGCGGATCGAACCGGTGGATCAGCCGCCCTTCCTCGCACAGCTCGGCCTTCTGGAAACCGTGCAGGAGCGGAGGCGTGCCCGGCGGGGAATACGGCACGTAGTGAAGCTTGCCGATCGCCGTCGTGGCATAGCCGCAGGCGGCAAAGTGGGCCGCCAGCCGGGGCTGCCCGGGCAGGATCGCGCCGGCGTTGATCTTGCGGCCCGTGCAATGGTGGGGATAGCTGCCGGTGGTGATCGAGGCCCGCGCCGGCACGCAGATCGGGTTCGGGGTGAAGCTGTTGCGGAAGGTCACCCCGCTCGCCGCGAGGCGGTCCAGGTTCGGCGTGCGGATGGCGCCGCCGAGGCCATGCGGCACATGCGGATCGGCATTGCAGGCCAGGGCGTCGTGCCGCATGTGATCGCTGGTGATCAGCAGGATATTCGGCCGCTTCATGACGCCTCCTTAAAATAGAGTGGAACACCGTAATTCATTATTATAGCTTACTCTTTTGTACAACAAGCCAAAAGACAGGGCGCCATGGAAAACATGTTGAGCGGCATCTCGTCGTGGATCTGGGGCTGGCCCCTGATCCTCCTGCTGACCGGCACTCACCTGTTCCTGACCTTCCGGCTGGGCTTCATCCAGCGCCACCTCTTCCGGGCCATCCGGATCTCCTTCACCCGCACCCGGGAAGGCGACGGCGAGATCAGCCACTTCGGCGCCCTCACCACGGCCCTGG
The DNA here is from genome assembly GCA_903828035.1 of uncultured bacterium. Next base: position 1,480 of record CAIKKV010000617.1, on the reverse strand, counting down.
CGGCCACCATCGGCACCGGCGACATCGTGGGCGGGGCCACGGCCATCTGCGCCGGCGGCCCCGGAGCCGTGCTCTGGATGTGGCTGACGGGCGTGTTCGGCATCGCCAACGGCCTCATGGCCGTGCCGAACCTGGTGTCGCTCCTCCTGCTCTCCCCCGTGATCGTGGCGGAGACCCGCCTTCACCTGCCGGGGGAATTGTCCTGATGACGATGTACGCCCCTCTTTGCTTTGATGTCGAGGACCACACCACGCCCGGCCGCTACGGCCTGGATGACATTCCCATGTGGATGGCCGAGATCATGAGCGAGGAGCAGGTCATCGGGAGCTTCCTGGTCATCGGGGAGAAAGCCCGGACCCTGGCCGCGCGCGGCCGGACCGATGTGATCAAGGCCATGCGGCGCCACGAGATCGGCTCCCACACGGACAACGGCTCCCGCCATCCGACGCTCTGCGAAACCCTCGCGAGCCTGGACTGGGAAAAGGGCGTGGCCTATTGCCGCGACAAGGAAGTGAAGCACATCCGGGAGCTGGAGCGGATCTTCGATACCCAGGTCGCCTGCCTCAGCCGGCACGGCGGCAATTTCGCCGCGCAGCACCTGCGCGCCGGCGCGGAGCTCGGCCTGCCCTACCTGTATTCGCTGGCGTCCCTCGCGCCGCACGATCCGCTGTGGTATTGCGGCGGCTTGAGCTTCGGCCACGAGCTCTACATCTCCGAAAGGGTCTACGGGCGGCCGGCGGAGCTCACCCGCGCCATCGCGCAGCTCGACGCGGAGATCCGCGGCGCGGCGGACAAGGGCTACGCCTGCCAGGCGATCTTCATGGCGCATCCGCTCATGGTGAAGAGCCTGCAGTTCACCGACTCGCTCAACTATGGCGACGGCGTGAACCGCCAGCCCTGGGCGATCCCCGAGTTTGTGCCCGAGAAGCAGGTGCGCGAGGCGCGGAACGGCTTCCGGCGCATGGTCCGCTTTCTCCGCGACCACGACCGGCTGGCCGTGCGCCCCGTGTCGGAGATCGCCCGGCGCTTTGGCCGCAGGAAGCCCTTCCTGACCCGGGAGGAGCTGCTCCACTACGCCGGGCAGGCCGGCCGCACGATGTGCATTCCGGACCGCGAGGCCGTGAGCGCCGCGGAGCTCATCCTGGCCTGGGCGGAGGCGTTGACCCTAAAACAGGGACGCATCCCCGCCCGGATCCGCGTGCGAGACACCGTCCTGGGGCCGACCGAGGAGCCGTGCACGCAGAATGTCACGCGCGGGCTGGCGTGGGGGGAAATCGAAAGCCTGGCCGCGCGGCTGCTCGCCTTCAGCGGGAAGAGCGGCCACCTGCCCGGCAACCTGACGCTGGACCCGGTCACGCTTCGCCCTGTGGGACTGGGAACGCTCTTCTTCCTGTTTGCCAAGGCCGTCTGCGCCCTGGCGGTGCGGAAGCCGGCGCGGATCAAGGGCGACGTCCAGTATCCCCGCTATCCCGAGATCGCC
>CAIKKV010000616.1 GCA_903828035.1 uncultured bacterium | reverse complement strand
TTGGCGGCGGCGCCGCCGATAAGGACGAAGCCGGTTCCTGCTACGATGAGTTTGCCCGCATTGCCTCCATTGTTTTTGATCGCCCCGGAGAGAGTGGGTTGCATCGACGAGTATCCGACCACCGTGGAGGCGCTGTCGAGAAACACGGATCCGCTGTAGGTCCAGTTGGCGCCAGAACCCAGCGTTCCGCCCATCATGACGATGTTCTGTTCCGCCGAAATCGGTTTGTCGATCGACAACGTCCCGTTCGTTTTCACCTGGAGTTGAGCGGGCGGGCCCGCCAGCGCATTGGTCATTTTGGCCTTGATGGGCGACGCGCCCCCGCCAATGATGCCGATATCCACGGTGTTGGTGGGCAGGCCGTTGGGGGACCAGTTGCCCGCCACACTCACATTCCCGTCATTCACGTTCCAGGTGAATGTGTCCGCATGGGCCGGGCTCGCGCCGATGACTGCCGCCGCGACTGCCACGCCGCCCATCCAGCCGATGGTCATCCGACTTTTCGCTCGCATGATCGATCTCCTTTTTCTTCTCCACACACCAGCCTCACGGGCACTCGCTCCTGCCGAGGCGGCAGGCCGGGATCCAGCATCGCCTTCTGCAGCATTCTCACCGCACACGCGGCGACTTCGTCAATGTCCAGTTCGAAAAGCAGGACGGGCATCGGCCAGGCCTGCGGCAACTGTTTGTTGCCCTGAACGGCAAACCGGGGGCGATAGCCGTCCTGGGCCGCCAGCACCCGCGCCGCGCCCATGGCCGTGTAGTCATCGTCGATAATCAGGGCGTCCGACCGGCTGGCCTCCGGCCGCTGGAGGAGTGTGCGGGCGACCCCTTCCCCGACGGCTGCGCCGGGCACTCCGCGGAACACCTCCGTAACCCGCCCGCTCCCGCCCTGCGCGCCCGCCTCGCGCCGCACGATATCCGCGAACTCGCGCTCATTGATCGAGCTGGCTACCAACGCCAGCCGCCGCGCGCCTTGGCCCAGGAGGGTGCGGACGGCCCCGGTCACCATGCTGCCGCTGTCAACCAGGGTGGCGAGGGGCATCTCGCTTTGGGAACTACAATGGAGAAGCGGAATGCCGGCCGCGGCAAACGCGGATTGGCCCTGGGCATCCAGGCTTGAGAAAATGATCATTCCGTCGATGGCCCGATCCTCCACGTCTGCCGCGAAGCCGGGAAAGTCCTCAAGCCGGTGATGCGGCCATTTGTAATTCTCGACGCGGAAATAGGTGTGGGAGGTGCATTGTCTTTTTGACAGTTCCCTCTGCATCGCGTGCTGGAGCCAGGCGTAAAAGGCCCCCGGTCCGCGGATGGGCAAGTCCATGACGGCCAGGCCGACGGTCCAGGTCAGGCGGTTGAGCGGTTCGAGGCTGAGGATTTCGGTCCCGCGGCAGGTGCGGCGCACGAGCAACCCCATGTCCGCCAGCAGGCGCATGGCCGGATCGAGGGTGTTGTTGCTGAAGCCGAGGATGCGCCGCAACTGCGTCTGGGGCGGGAGCGTGTCGCCCACGCCCAGGCCGTGCTGGTGAATGAAGCGGGCAATCTTCTTGCAGGCCGCCGCGACCTGTGACCGCCCAGCCGGCAACCGCGCTGCAACCCGGCTTTTCCGTGGAGCGCCTGACTTATCCTCATTCATGAGGTTAATTTAAACAGATGAATGCCGGAACGGCAACGACTTTTTACTGCCATCTTCTCTAGTCGTTCAAACTCAACGGGTTATGGCAAGACGCGAAGCGGGTGGCCCGGGCGCCGGAGCACCAGAGAACCGCCCGAAGACGTCCGGTTCACGGTGCCCGGCAAGTTCCGCGCACGGGAACCTTTTAGCCACGGAGAAGAGAAGAATCTACGGATCAACGCGGATCTCGCGGATTCATTCCGATTCTTTTGGTTTCAACCCGGATTCTCACGCGGAGACGCGGAGAAAACAAACCCGTTTTTCTGTTCTTTTCTTCTCTGCGTTCTCCGCGGCTCCGCGTGATCAAATCTTTTCTTTTATCCATCCCGAACTGACCGATTACTGAGTGAACAAATTGAGAGTGGAACAACCGTCCTGGACCGCCCGGGCGAACGAAGCGGTGACCGGCCGCGTGGCGCTGGCGGACCGACCGCTCAAGGTCCTGGCGATCGGCAACAGCTTCTCGCGGAACGCCACGCGCCAGCTCCCGGGGCTGGCCAAGGCCGCCGGAAAGAACCTGAAGGTGATCAACGCCTCCATCGGAGGCTGCGACTTCGAGAAGCACATGAGTCTCGCGGACGCGAACGACCGCAATCCCGCCAACCCGGCGGGAAAGCCCTACGACGGGAAGAGCCTCCGGGAGATGCTGACGACGGACACCTGGGCTGTGATCGCCATCCAGCAGGCCAGCCCCAAGAGCTTCAAGCCCGAGACCTTTCACCCCCACGCCGACCGGCTGATCGCCTTCATCCGGACCAACGCCCCGCAGGCGGAGATCGTGGTGCACCAGACCTGGGCGTACCGGGATGACCACCTCTTCTGGGGCCGGAAGGACCTGAACACCGACCTCATGTACGCCCTGCTCCGCGCGGCCTACGACGGACTGGCCCGGGAGGCCGGGCTCCGGCTGATCCCCAGCGGCGACGCGATGGAGGCGGCGCGCCGCGACCCCGACTGGGGCCCCTATCTCGCGGGCACGCCCCCGGCGCCGCGGCCGGAGAAATCCTTGCATGCGCCCGACAGCTTCCACGCCAACATCAAAGGCGAGTACCTACAGGGCTGCGTGTGGTTCGAGTTCCTGTTCCGCGAGTCGGTGGTGGGCAACTCATTCTGCCCGCCCGGCATCACCAAGCCCGAGTCCGCCATCCTTCAGCGGATCGCCCACGGCGTGGTAAGCGAGGGCAAACGGCCCGAGCCCAAATGATACTCAAGCCGCCTCCGTGCAAATTAGCACGCTAAGTCGAATGCCCGTGCCCCTAGCCCGCCGGAAGGGTTACCGGCCGGAATCATCCACCTTGTAGCAGCGATTCGAGACCGCCTCCAGATCCAGCCACATCAGGTAATTGGCCGTGGCCCGGATGGCCGGGGCATTCGTGGTCCAGCTGGCGCCGGCATCGTCCGAGCAGCCAACCGCATACAGCCGGTTGCCGTTAACCGGCAGGCCCAGCAACCGCATTCCCTCGTCACTCTCGTACACCGCGTTCTGCGCCAAGGGCATCCCGAACAGCTGGGGCTGAAGCTCGTTCAGCGGGGCCATGACCGCTATCGCCCGGTAATCCACAGGACGCTTCCGGGCCTGTTTCGCGTAATCCGAATGGTACAGCACGCGAACAAC
>CAIKKV010000615.1 GCA_903828035.1 uncultured bacterium | reverse complement strand
GTGCTGCTTCCGTTCCTGGTCAGGTTATGCCGGCTGCACGGTTCCGCCCGCGACTATTGGACCGGATTCCTGAAGGCGGCGGCCGCGTTGGCGGGGGTGGTGATGCTTTTTGAAGCGGCCATGAAGCTCTATATGCGCATTCCACCCGGCGCGATGTTCGCCAGCGCATACGGAAACGTCACCTATTACGTGGAGGACTATGTGAAGTTCATCGCACACTTCGGAAGCCTGCGCGGCGCCGCGGCGAAGTTCGGCCGCTCGCTGCTCGAGCTGGTCCGGCCCGTGTGCGATCAGTCGATCGGACTGCTCCTTCCGCTCTCCCTGGCCGTGTGGGCGCGGCGGGCCGAAACGGCCGCCGACAAACAGGTCCGGATCCTTTGGTGGGCGGCGGTGGTTTGGACCTTGCTTCCGCTTCTGTTGTACACCTCCGAAAATAATTTTCCGCCTGTAGGGCGTTACCAGATCGTGGCGATTCCACTTTATCTGCTCGCCGTGTTATACGGCTTGGCTCGGCTTCCCCGCCTTGCCGGGAAACCCGCGGTTCGGGTGGGCATGAAGGGCCTTTTGGTCGTGTTGACGATGGCCGGATGTCTGACTTTTATCCGATATACGGGGTTCCGGAAAGAGCCCTATTTCGGGAGTGTCCGGGAGATCTATGCGGATTTTGAAGAACTGCCCCGGCGTTTAACCGCGCTGAAGATGCCCATGGACGGCGCGTATATGGCCCGGGTTCCCCTGGATGTGTTCCTGCCTGACAGCCGGACCGTCGAACTTCCGCCGAAATCTGTGTTTTCCGCGGGCGGGCGCAATCGTGGGCTAGACGGCATCATCCTTTTTGTCAATAAGAAAGACCTGTTAAACCCAGAGAAAGTCGTTCGAAGAAATGGAAAAAGGGGCTATGGCCTTTCGTCCGTGATACGGGACGAAAAGGGTGTGCGGTTCGGGCGCGTCTATGCCGGCCGCGAAAAGGGCGGCCTGGCCGTTTACAGGCGGGAAGAATCCGAGTGAGCGTCGGGCTCGGGCGGATTGAGAAGCAGGGAGGCTTCGGCGGCGGGCGTGGCGCTCCACACCTGGATGTGCGTGTAGGGCTCGGCGACACGCCACCACCAGGGGCGGGTGAAGCACTTTGATTCTTCCCGTCCGGGCGGAAGCGTGAAGGCGTGGGTCCGGCCCCAGAGGCGGACGCGGAGGGAGGCCGGCGCGGCGCCGGCTTTGAAAAGGAGCGTGATTCGCGAGCACGGCTGGGTGGTGCCGCCGGAAAGGATGTCGCGCGGCAGGGCCGTCAGCGGCACCCGGTAAACGGGGCCGAGGAGGGGCGGCGTGTCAAAGCGGTAGAGGGGGCCTTCGGGCGCGGCGACAACCTCCCTCGGGCCGTCCGGCAGCGGGGGGGCCGCCAGGGCGTACAGCGTGACGGCCAGGCCGTGGTGGTCCGCGTTGGGGCGGGGGCTCCGCTGGGAGGCGGAGACATAGGGCTTCACGCCCTTGACCCGCTGGCCGCTTCCCGCCTGGGCGCCGCGGCTGTGCGGGTAGGAGTAGAAAAAGGCGCCCCACGTTAAAACAGGGACAGGCGCCGCCGGCGGGAGCGGCTCGCCGGATAAGTCGGGCTCGCCGTTCAGGCTGGCCAGGAGATAGTCGCACGTCCGGCCGTTCAGCTCGCGCCGGAGGCCGGCGTCCCGTTTCTTGCGAAGGAAAACCGTGGAGCCCTCGGGCCGGCTGAGCGGGAGGCGGTTGTGGTAGGGCCGGAGGAAGACGGGCGAGTTCCGGCCTTCCAGGCGCGATAAATTGTCCACGGCCAGCAGGTCGGAATCCGGCAGGTGGCGGTCGATCCAGTCGCGGGCCCACTCCCGGGGATCCGGCCAGCGGAAGTTCATGGCCATGCGCCGGGCGTCCAGGTGCCACTGCCAGAGGCCGGCGATCGTCAGCAGCAGCGGGATCAGTCGCCGGGCGCGGGCCCAGCCCGATGGCGCCCCGGGCCACGCGAGCGGCAGCACGGCGAGGATGACGAGGTAGGGCAGGAGCTGCAAATACTCCTGCTCGCGGATAAAAGGGAAACAGCCGGCCGCCGCACCGGCATAAAGGGCCGGGATGAGGACAACGGGCCAGGCCATGCGCCTGAGCGGGGCGGAGCGCAGGGCTGTCCACGCGCCCGCGATGACCAGGATGACGAACGGCAGGCCCATGTCGCGGAAAAGCAGGGCGAGGGAGCGGCACTTGTAATACCGGACGGCCCAGGCGTCATCGGCGATCGACCTCATGATCGCGTGCTGTTCGCCGAAAACGCGCGCGGACTGTTCGTGCAATCCGTTGAAAAAGCGAATCGGGTCGCGGACGGCGGGCTCGGCCACGATAAAGCCCGCGAGAGCCAGCAACAGCGACGCGAGGACGAGGAGCCCGGTTTTCCAGGGACGTTCCCCCCCGCTCTCCCCCGTGTAGAAGACAAAAGGCAGGAGGATCGGAACGACGAGCAGGGGGGCCAGGCTATACTTGGTGCCCATGGTGAAGCCCGCCATGAAGGCGCCGCCCAGGAGCCACCCCGCCCGGCGGCCGCGCAGGGCCTGAACCCAGCAGAAAAGGGCCAGCGTGGCGCCGAACAGGAGCGCGATATCCGTTTCCGCATAATGGGTGTGCTCGATGAAAATGGGGTCGAAGGCGGCCCAGGCCGCCGCCGCCAGGACGGGCGCTGCTTTCCGGGTGAGAATAAAAACGATGCCGGTGACCAGGCCCATGACCAGCAGGCTCAGGGCCAGTTTGAACGCCCGGAAGAACAGGAGGGCGTTCACGTGGCGGGCTGGCGTCCCAGTTGTACCTGTTTTAGGTTCGACGAGGATCTGCGCGAGGTTGTAAAAGGGGCGCGCCAGCGTGAAGGCCCCGCCGGGATAGAGGCGCTCATGAATGGCTGAGCCGTCCGCCGTCTGTTCCGTCCAGTTGGCGATGGTCGCTTCGTCCGGGTGCAGGGAGCGGTGCGTGAAGCCCTCAAAGCGGAACTGGGCGCCTGCCAGGAAGATAAGCAGCACGGCCAGCCCTGTCCAGAAGCGGATCTTGTTCTCTCTGGGCGTCATGGGACGATCACCTTCAGGACGTGACGGAGGAAGTGAAGGAGCCGGCGTTTGAGGGAGGGGCGTTCGGGGTGAGAGGAGGCGTGCCCGGAGCCCGGATGATCCTGGAGCGCCGCGAAGGCGCGCCGGATCGCCTGGGCGTCGCGCTCGAGAAGCTGGCGGCGCCAGAGGGCGGCATTGGCGGGAATCGGGGGCCAGAAGGCCTGCCCGGGAAGCCGGTCGCGGACGGCCGCCGAGAAAAACGTCAGCATGTCCCGCACCCCGGGATCGAGCTGCAGGAACAGGGCCTGCTGCCGGTCCGCGGAAGGCTGCGCCGGGTCCGGCGGCTCGGGCTGATTCAGCTCGTCCGCGGCCACGCGCACGGGGCCCCCCCCGGCGCCGTCGGACAGGCGGGCCAGGTTGCGCATGAGCATCAGGCGCTCGGTCGGCCCCAGGGGGAGGAGCAGGAAGGCCCTCGCCAGGGCCGCGCAATCCGGGGCCAGCAGGAAGAAGGGGGGAAGCGGAGGGGCGGACAAATCCGGCCTATTCACGGCCAGCCAGCCAAGAACGGCTGAATGAATCCGGGCCAGGTCGGCCTGGACTCGCTCGAAAAACAGGCGTTCCGGAAAGGCTTCCAGGGAGGAGGCCGTTTCGGGAAGCGGGGGGATGGTGGGGGCGGCGGGCTCGGCATTCAGCAGGCGGGCCAGCCTGGCGTGTTCGCGAAGGGCCCAGAGGCGATGCTGGGCGTCCGGGTTGTCGGGGCAGGGCGGGGGAAGAAATCCGAAGCCGGGCCGCCGGTTCCGGATCTCAGGCGAAAGGGAAGAAAGGGATTCGCGGACGGTGGGGGGAAGGCGGTCGAAGATGGCGTGCTGGACCGCGGGGCTGAGCGGCTCCGTCTCCCGCCAGGAGAGCGGCTGCTTTTTGAAGGGTTCGCGGAACAGGATGCCGTCCGCGCGGCCGAGGAACTCGGAGGCGATCCGGGCGTTGTCTTCCGCGCAGTGCTCCAGGATGCGGAGCCGCGTCTCATCGTCCAGCAGGGGGACGGAGGGCGCCCTGGCTTCGGCGTCGGACAGGGCGACAATGGCGCGCCGCAGCTTGGCGGCTTCGAGGCGCGTCAGCGGCAGCTGGTTGCAGACCAGCGCGAACTTCAGGTAGTCGGGCTTCAGGCTTTCGTTGAGCGGCGTCTCCGAGGGGGGGAAGCCGGCGGGATCCAGCCCGATTTCCCTGAGAAAATCCTGAATCAGGTCGCCGTTGAACCAGGCGTTCTTCTCGAACGGCCGCACGTGAACGTTTTCCTTGCCGAAGGCCAGGGCAAAGCGGTGGATCGTTTGCAGATAGGGTGGGATCCACTCCAGGGCCATGCCGCGCAGGGGCCGGAACTCCGCCATTCTGGCGTACTTGGTCCGCTGGGCATAGAAGGAGGCGATCCATTGATCCTGGCGACGGATATAGTAGAGGATGGAGACGTCGAAATCGCGGAACGCCTCCTTCAGGCAGTCGGCCTGCTCGGCGAAGGCGATTTCGCAGCTGATCATCACGGCAGCGGGGCGTTCCCGGGCGACCTCTCGCCGGAGGGCCTCCAGCTCCCGCCGGGCCGTGTTGTTTTCGTCCTGATGATAAAGCGTGATGGGGAAAAGGCGGAAATGGGCGAACCGCGCGGCGTGTCGCCGGCCGGCCAGAGGGTAGAGATAGCCCCGGGCGCGCAGCAGCAGCTCGTTTTTCAGCAGGTAGTCCTGGATGCTGGTGGTGCCGGTTTTGGGATGGCCGATATGCAGGTAAAGCCGGGTTTTCATGAGGCGGCAGGGGTGTTTAAGGACCTCTTTTCCGCAAGCATGTTCCGGTAGAGCGCGGCATAGGAGGCGGCGCCCGCCTGGGGTGAAAACCGGGTGCAGACCGTCGCGTAGTTGGCCCGGGCCTGTTCGGCTCGCAGGGCGCGCGGGACGAGCAGGGCGGCCTTCAGCGCCGCGGCCAGGGCTTCCGGCGTTGAATCGGCGTACGTCAGGCCGGAAAAGGAGCGGGCCAGGCAGGCGAGGCCGGGGCTTTGGGTGAGCACGGCGGGCAGGCCCGCGGAGAGGGCTTCGATGCTGGCCAGGCTCAAGCCTTCGCGGGAGGATGCCATGACAAAAAGATCGGCCGCCTGCAGGAGGCCCGGCACGTTGTCCACCCGGCCCAGGAACCGGATCTGCGACTCCACCCCGAGCGAGGCGGCGAGGACCCGCTCGCTGTCGTCCCGCTCCTTGCCGGCGTGGAGCAGCAGGAAGTCGGGCCGCTCCTTTTTCAGCAGGGCCAGGGCCTGGATGATCAGGGCGTGGCGCTTGACCGATGCGCAATTGGCAATGGTCACCAGGACTGGGGTGTCGCCGGGGATGTTCCATTCGCGGCGGCGGGCGAGGCGGAGTTCCGGATCGGGCGGCGTGAAGAGGTCGGGGCGCGTCCAGTTGGGGATGGTCAGGCAGCTCAGGCCGAAATTGCGCTTTTCCATGGCCTGCACGTCCGAGCTGACGGCGACAAAGGCGACGCCGAGCCGCTTCTGGCTCCACTGGCGGGTGAGCGCGCTGGCGAGGCGCTCCCGCAGGCCCGGGTGCTTGCCGCACCCGTGGATGGTGGCGACGATGGGGCCCTGGTGGCGGTGGCGGACGATCCGGGCGTGGATGCCGAGGTTGCGGCGATCGTGGATATGGACAACGTCATAGGTGGACGTTTCCAGGTGGCGGCCGAAAAAGGCCAGCTGCTGGGCCAGCGACTCGGCGGGCTCGGCCGGCTGGATCAGCTGGGCGCCCGCCTCACGGAGGAAGGCCTGGAGCTTCGGGATCACTTTCCCCGGCGCGATGATAACTGGCTGGATTCCATTGGCCACCCAGTAGGGGATGGCCGTCACGAGCAGGTGCCCCCGTCCGCCCGTCAGCTGGCTGATCAGGTGAAGGACGCGGACGGGCTTGTCACAAGAGGTTGCGGGCATGGTGCGTTACTCCTCGGGCTCGGCGGGGGAAGTCGCTTGTTCCGCGGAGGAAGGGGTCAGGTAGGGCAGCCGGGTGGCGAAGAGGTGGTTGAAAACCAGACGGAAGGTATTGACGGGCGCGAAATCATCCGGGAGCTCGTTTTTTTCGAGGCTTGGAAGAAGAATGGCTTGGAGCATGCAATAGGATTCCCTGTTGTTATCGGCCGGGCTGCTGGACAGGTAGCGAAATCCATGGTCGCCTTGTAGGATGATCACCGGGGGGCGGACCGATTTTTCAATAAGGCGGGTCAGGGTCTGGATGAGCAGGCGGTCGGCGTAAACGAGTTGGTCCAGGTAGGCGCCGGCGCTGTTGGGCATCGAAGTTTGGACGGGGGCGTGAATCTTTCCGTTGCGGGCAAAGACATACGGTTGGTGGGTGATCAGCGAATGGACAAAGACAAAGCGGGGCTGAGCGCACGATTCAGCCGCCACTGCGGCGAGATCGGAAAGGGGCCTTATTTTCCGGCTGCAGAGAGCCGCGGCCTTATTATGTTTCGCCGAATCCGGGGGCGGGGGCGACAACAGCGAGAAGAGGCGCAGGAAAGAGCGATCCAGGAGCATAAGGCGGACGGACCGGTAGCAGAGACAGCGGAGGATCGGATATTTCGCCTCCGCGCTTTTCAGGGGCAGCATGGAGAGGTTGACGATCTTGTAGCCCGCGGAGGACAGCGTCTCGGGGACGGTGCTTTCTTCAATGAGGCGGATCATGGCGTTTCGGGTGTAACGGTCAGCCCAATCGTTCAGGGCCGGCGGCGGGTAGCGCATGTTCAAACGGGAGGCCAGACTGAAGGTGGTGCTGTGATATTCGCTTCGCGCTCCGGGCGCAATTTGAAAACCGGCTTTCCGGAGAAAATCCATCAGCGGTTTCGAGTCGTAATTCCAGTAATCGCGCAATGCGTCCACGCTGGTGTGGGCGTCAAGAATAACGAAGTAAATATCCGGAGGCTGTTCCGGCATTTTCAGGTGAAGGGGTGGGGGGCTCAGTGTCTTTTGGAAGGCTCTTTCCCGCGGGTTCAGCCATAACCCGCCGAAGGTTGTCGCGAGAAGTGTCGCCATCACCACCGTGACGGCTTGGTTAACCTGCCGAAGATCGCCTTTGGATCGGAGAATGGCGTAGATCAGGAGGCCGGTGGGAATCAGGAGGATCGCCAGCAGGAGAACAAAGAGGGAGTGGTTGTCCAAGTTGGGTAAAAACGAGAGCGAGGCCTGCATGTAGGTTTTTTTGAGGGCCAGGATGAGCTCTCCGGACAAGCCCAGGGTGAACAGCAGAACCGTGGTCAACGGGGCGGCTTTGCCGGTGTTTTTGACGCCGAGCCGGAAGAGCGCGAATCCGGCGCCGGCCAGGAGCACCAGGCCCAGGCCCAGGGCCGCCGCTTCCGAGGGGCTGCCGAGCGGGCGAACTTCGCAAAAGGCGCTTAGCGCGAGGAACGCGGCGAGCAGGAATGGGTGGATGAGCGTTATGGACATGATAGTTTTTTAAACAGGTAAAGAATGCGGCTTGAATCCGGAATCGGCTCCCGCCGCTGCACCGTGAAAAGGCGCGAAAAGGCCTCTTCGAACGCGGCCGGCGTCAGGCCGGCATGAAGGTGTTCCCGGCCGCGCACAATGCGGCGGAACATCGGATCTTCCGGCGGAACGAACTCGATCACCGCCCAGGCGGTTGTCAGGCGGGAGACCAGGGCGGCCAGCTCGGGGAGCGGCACCCGCTCCGAGACGAGCAGGTGGTGAACCACCGCCAGCATGAGCACCATGTCGAAGGCGCCCTCGGCCCGCTCCAGGAAGCTGGCGCACTCGTTGTTGCGCCAGCCGACGGCCGGCGTGGGGCGGGCGAGGTTGACCACGAGGGGCAGCACATCCAGCCGCTCCGCGCGGGCGCGCTGCCAGAGCCGGCCCATGCAGCCGGGGTCGAGATCGATCGCCACCACGCGCGCCCCGGCTTTTGCCGCCAGCAGGCTGAAATGGCCCGTATTGGCGCCCACGTCGAGGACGGCCTTTGGCCGGGTCTCCAGAAAGGACTGGACCAGCGACTCCTTTGAGGCAAAGCCGTTTTCGGAATAGCTGTGCGTGCCCATGTAATTGATACAGACCGTTTTTGACCGGGCGGCGGGGCTGGCCTGCGCCAGGGCTTTCCGAAGGCCGGAGTAGAGGCTGCCGAGAACGAACCGCGCCTGGTCGGCACTCCGGAGCAGGCGCGGGCGCGCGGAGGCGTTTCCTTCGGCCTGCTTTCCAAGCCAGACGGGAAGCGACACATGCTGCAGAACCGGGGGCCGCAAACGGCGGCCCCAGCCGCAAAGCCGGTAGAAGGCCTCGGGCTCGATGCCATCCCGGTATTGCAGAAGATAGCCGGCCGGATCCAGCTGCCAGAACTTCCACATCAGGAGCGGAAACAGGAAGGTGCGGCAAAACTGGGCGTACGGAATCCAGATGGGATCGCCGGGCGTCCGCGCTTCAATCGACAGCACATCCACCAGGATGGGGGCGGGGCCCCGGAAGAGGACATTATAAGGAGTGGCGTCTTTTAAGCCCAGCGAGGACTCCAGCAGCCGATCGCCCACGTCCAGGGTCAACGCGGCGGCGGCATGGAGCATATCCGCGGGCCACTCGGAAGGGTAGCTGACGAAGGGGACGCGCTCGTGCTCGTACAGGGAGTCGTCTTCCCGAATCGGCGCGTCGGGCTGTTCCGCCGTCAGGCGGTCCCGCCAGAGGCGCGCCTCCGGGGGGGGCAGCCGCCGGCTTCCGACAACCAGTCCCTGCCCGATCGCTTCACGGCCGGCCTTGCCGGCCAGGAAAGCCGCGAAAGGGGCGGCCGCTTCCCTGTGAACGAGGCGGAAGATGCGGTTCTCGAGCACGAAGCAAAACCCCGACGGATCGCGGAAGGACATGCGCATGGCCATGAATCAGTCCTTTTCGGCATCCTTTGAGGTCTTTTCGAGGATTGTTTCTTCACGGGGGCCGAAAAGCGAATGCCATTTCCGGAGGAGCTTGGCTCGCAG
>CAIKKV010000614.1 GCA_903828035.1 uncultured bacterium | reverse complement strand
CATCCCTACCGGTTTCCGGTCATCGGGCTTCCCGCCCTTCTCAAGCAGGTGACGCGCGAGGATCTGCTCGCCTTTTTCCAGCGCAACTATGTGCCCGACAAGATGATCGTCGTGATCGCGGGCGACTTCGCGGAAGCCGATGCGGAAGCCGCGATCCGGGCCAAGTTCGGGGGCTTTAACCGCAGGCCCAATGCGCCGATTGTGCTTCCGACGGAACCGGCCCAGGTGACCGCCCGATCGGTCCGGGAAGAGGGCGCCTACGAAGTCACCCGCCTGATGTTGACCTGGCACACGGCGCCCCTCTCGCACCCGGACACGGCCGCGCTGGACATGATCGCCTCGATAGCGGGCAACGGCCGCAGCTCGCGCCTGGTCCGGAACATCCTGGAGCGCAAACAATTGGTGGACGGCATCTCGGCCTTCTCCTACTCGCCGAAGGAAGCCGGCCTCTTCGGCATCGAAGCCACCTTCCGGCCTGAAAAGGAAACGGAAGTCCTGGCCGCCATCGACGCCGAAGTCAAAACCTGGCTGGCCGAGCCCTTCACAAAAGCCGAGCTCGAGAAAGCCCGGCGCTCCATGATCCAGCAGTCGCTTTCCCCCCTCCAGACCGCCAGCGGACAGGCGACCTCCCTGGCCTCCGACGAGTTCTACACCGGGGATTACGCGTTTTCAGAAAGCTATCTCAAGCGGCTGGAAACCCTCACCCCCGAAATCCTTCGCGAGGTGTGCGCGCGGTATTTCGGAACGGATAACCGCACCCTCGCCATCCTGTCCCCCACCCGGCCCCGGCAAGCCTCCGCCGCGACGGAAGCCAAAGCCGGCGGCGCCGTGCAGCGGATCAGCCTGTCCAACGGCGCCACGCTGCTCGTCCGCGAGGATCACCGGCTTCCCTTCGTCTATATGTGCGCGGCCCTCCGGGGCGGCGTTCGGGATGAAACCGAGGCCCGGAACGGCGTCTACCGGCTGATGTCCGACCTCCTGGTCCGCGGGACAGGCAAGCGGTCGAGCGAGCGGATTGCGGATGAGCTGGAGGCGCTGGGGGCCGAGCTGGCGCCCTTTTCAGGCTTCAACAGCTTCGGCCTCAAGGGCCGCAGCTTGAAAGCCGATCTGCCGGTCCTGCTCGATGTGGCGGCGGATTGCCTGACCGACTCCCGCTTTCCGGACGACGAGGTGGCGAAGCAGAAAATGCTCCAGACGGCAACGATCCATCAACAGTTTGAAAAGCCGATGTATCATGCCTCGCGGGCGCTCTTCGAAAGACTGTTCGCGGGGCACCCCTTCCGGTTGGATCCGCTCGGCACGGAGGCCAGCGTCGACGCTCTTGACAGTCACACCTGCGCCGCCGCGTTCCGCCGCTCGTCCGCTGCCGGAAATCTGGTCCTCGCGTTATTCGGGGACCTGACGGCGGATGAAGCCAGGAAGATGGTCGAGAAGGAGTTCTCGCGAATGCCGGCAGACCCTCCGCCCGCGCGCGATCCGGTCAAGTCCGCTCCGACTCTTCCCGCCCGGGTGGAAACGAAGCTTCCCCACGAACAGACCATTATCCTGGTCGGGTTCCCCGGCGCCTCGGCACTCGACCCCGAGCGCGACGCGCTGTCCGTTCTCGAGAACTCGCTGAGCGGCCTGTCCTCCCGCCTGATGGATGAAATCCGCGAAAAGCGGGGTCTGGCGTACTATGCCGGCGCCTATGAGCGCGTGGCGCCGGATGTGGGCGCCTTTGTTCTCTATGCCGGCACACGGGAAGAGGCGTTGCCCGAAGTGGAAAAGCTGCTGCTCTCGGAAATGACCCGGATGAGGGAAAAGGGACTGGATGCCGACGAGATCGATCGGGCGCGAAGCCAGATGATTTCAGAGTACCAGATGAGCCTGCAGGACAACCTCGGACTGGCGTTCACCTGTGTCATGGACGAACTGGTCGGGCTGGGCTGCAACTACGTCTTCAGCACCGAAGCCCGGCTGAAAGCCGTTACGGGGGCCGCCATCCGGAAGGCGGCGGCCGAGCGGCTGGTGGTCTCACGCACGGTCACATCCATTGTCAGGTCCGAAAAGCCTGCCGCTCCCGCGGCCCCGGCTGCGCCTTGAACGGAAAGAGATGAACCGCATGATCAGCCCTCCCCGCGATTTCGGGGCCACTCCGGATGGCAGCCAAGCCGTTGTTTACACATTGAGCAACGGCTTGGGACTGGAAGCCGACATCTGCAATTTCGGCGCCCTGCTAACGGCGCTCCGCGTGCCCGATGCCCATGGCCGGCAGGCCGATGTCGTCCTGGGCTATGACCGTGCCGCCGAATACAAACATTCGTTCGGCGCGACAATTGGCCGGTTCGCGGGGCCAATTGCCAAGGGGGCCTGCACGATTGACGGGGCGTCAATCCAGTTAGGCCTCAATGGCGGCTCCTACCACATCCATGGCGGTTCACGGGGATTCAACAAGCGGCTGTGGGAGGCCGAGCCCTTTGAGGACGGGGATGGCCCGGGGGTGCGCCTGTCCCGGATCAGTCCGGACGGTGAAGAAGGCTACCCCGGCGCGCTGAAGGTCAGCCTGACGTACCGAGTGACCCGGCGGCAGGAATTGCGTTTGGACTATGAGGCGGTCACCGACCGGACAACCCTGTGCAACCTGACCAATCATTCCTACTTCAATCTGGGCGGTCACGATTCCGGTCCGGTTGTGGAGCATCGGCTGAAGCTGGAATGCGATTCGTACAACATCAACGACGCCGATATCATCGCGACAAACGAAGTGGCGCCGGTCCGGGGAACGCCGTTTGATTTCAGCGCGTTTAAAGCCGTAGGCGCCGACATCGACTCCGACTGTGAACAGCTCCGCCTGTGCCAGGGTTATGACCATAACTACCTCCTGCCCGGAACCGAGGGGGCCGGCTTGCGGAAAGCGGCCACGGTCATGGATCCGAAAAGCGGGCGCAAAATGGAGATGTGGACGACAGAGCCGGGATTTCAATTCTATGCGGGCAATTCCATCCCCGAAGGTGAGCATGGAAAACAGGGCGCCCTCTACGGCAAGCGGCACGGGCTTTGCCTGGAGGCCCAGCGCGCACCGAATTGGCCGCATCGGCCAGGAGTGACCGGCGCACTTTTAAAGCCGGGTGATGTGTATCGTCAAACAACCCTTTACAGGTTTATTCATTCATGAACACCGAGTATCGCGACGTATTGGCCGAAGCGGCCGGGGATTCCGCGCACTTCCGGGGACTGACTTTTTCGGGGCGTGACGCCGGCAAGGTTAGCGCTCGGCTGGCGCTCATCAAAGGCGCGCCTGTGGTCCTGGTGACCGTTCACGCGGCGGGCCGCGAGACCACGCATAACGTGGCTTGGGACCAATGGCACTCCGCCGTGCGCGACTTGCTGGCGAAGGCGTACAGCTTCCTGCACGTCCGCCGGGACGATGGCGATTGGCACGTCAAAATCACGCGGAAAGGCCATGTGTTGATGACGCACGGAAAGCCGCCTGCCGTGCAGACCGCTGCCCCGGCGGCAACCCATGATCGCGAAAAAGCCTATTTGCTGACACCCGCCACGGCTCATGATTTTTTACGCAGCCTCGACGCGTTGGACGAGCAGGGGCGTATTCGCCCCTCGATGCAGGCCAAATACCGGCAAATCAACGGGTTCCTGAATCTACTCGCCCCGGTTTTGCCCGAACAGGCCGGAGCCGGGCCCTATGCGATTTGCGACTGCGGCTGCGGAAGCGCCCACCTCAGCTTCGCGGTCTTTCATTATCTAAGCCAAATCCGGGGCTGGCCCGTCACGCTGACCGGAATCGACCGCAATACGGAGTTGATGGCCCGCAATCGGGCCTGGCAGGAACGGCTGGGCTGGAGCGGCCTTTCGTTTGTCGCGGCCGAGCTGTCGGACGTGAAAATCCCCGGTCCCGTTGACCTGGTTTTAAGCTTACATGCCTGTGACACGGCCACTGACCTGGCTTTGGCGCGAGGCGTGGAATGGAAAGCCGGGCTGATTGTGGCGGCTCCGTGCTGCCAGCACGAGCTGCACCACCAACTGGACTCGGCGCCTTTCCAGGCGCTGCTCCGCCACGGAATCCTGCGGGAGCGGATGGCCGACCTGCTGACGGACGCGCTTCGGGCCGCGGCGTTGCGACTGTGCGGCTATGCCGTCAAGGTCATGGAGTTCACCTCCGCGGCCGACACGCCACGGAACCTGCTGATCCGGGCTGTCCGAACCGGACAGACGGCCGACGCTGCTGCGATAAAGGAGTATCGCGATCTGAAAGCATTCTGGGGAGTGGAACCCGAAATTGAGCGATTATTGAAACCGCTATTCCCCGAACGATTCGCCTAAACCGGATTACGCAGGCGGAAAGGCCTGTTCAGCCGCTTCCAGGATGAGGTGCAGAATAACCTGGTGCGCCTCCTGGATGCGTTCTGTCCGGCTCCCCGGCACGAGGATCTCCCAGTCCCCTTTTCCCTTCAACCGGCCGCCGGTTTTCCCGATGAGGGAGACAACCTTCATTTCCCGGGCGCGGGCGGCGTCCACCGCTTTCTCAAGGTTAACGGCATTGCCGCTGGTGCTGAACAGAACCAGCACGTCGCCGGGCTGGCCGAGCCCTTCGATCTGGCGGGAAAACACAAAATCATAACCGAAGTCGTTGGCGATGCAGGTCAGGGCGGTGCAATCGGCCACCAGGGAGATAGCCGGCAGCGACACCCGGTTTCCCCGGAAGCGGCCGGTGAACTCCTCGGCCATATGCAGCGCTTCCGCGGCGCTGCCGCCATTGCCGGCCGTCAGGATCTTATGTCCCGCCTTCAGGGCCGCCACGCAGCCGTTCGCCGCGGCGGCAATAGGATCGGACTGGTCGGCCAGGGACGCGATCAGCGCGGCGCTCTCGGTTAAGGCATGTTTGACAGATTGAGCGGAAAAGGACATGGCGCGAACCTCTTATTGTGTTTCCGTGCGGTCGGCGATGGACTGAATCACCTGCGTCATGCGGGCCAGCGCCTGCCGGACGTTATTCAAACTCGATGTCAGGGTCGTCGGCGCCAGCCCGGCGGCGAGAGTCCCGGTCAAGTCGTCGTTGAGCCCCGAGGCGGCTGCCTCAACGTCTTCCAAGCCGAGTTGTCCGGCGGTCCCCTTCAAGGTATGTATCAATTCCTCGGCTTCCTGCCACCGGTTGCCCAGCATCAGGCTTTCCGCGCTTTCGGAGACCCCCCCGAACCGGTCACGGAAATCCAGGAGCAGCCTCCAGTAAAAGTCCGGATCGTTCACGCATCGTTCAAGGCCGTCAGCGAAATTGAAACCGGATATTTGTTCCAAGGGAAACCGGATTGTCATGGCCAGATCAAAGCATAAAGGGAGCGCCGGCTCAAGCGCTTTCGCGCGCGATCAGGGCGGGTTGGATGACTTTTGAGGGAACCGTTTCCCCGTACATCATGCGGACGATCATGCGAATGGATTCCCGCCCCTGCTCCCGGTAGGACTGCCGGATGGTGGTCAGGGGCGGATCGATGTGGGCGGCGAACTCGGAATCATCGTGCCCGACAACCCGCACATCCTCGGGCACACGCAGGCCAAGGCGCTGCACCAGGCGTATGACCTTGAGCGCCAGGATATCGGTCAGCGCGAAAATCCCGAGCGGCTTGGCTGCCTCACGGATCCACGACGCCAGGGCCGTTGTTTCCGAAGGCAGGAAACAGTGAGCCGGAGCCGCCGTCAGCCGGGCGGAGCCTTGGAATCCCGAGACCCGCAGCGGCGCCCGGCCGAGGACGGCCAGCTGGGCGCATCCGCGGGCCATCAGGTGCTCGGCCGCAAGCGAGCCCGCTTCCCGGTAGCCAATCGAAAGAACCGGGCCATCGCCGGGTGTGGCGGGGCGGGGGTTCAAGCTCAGCATCTTCAGGGAGGTGATGTCCGGTTGAAACCGAGTCCAGAAGTCAGGCGCCATGGCGGGTTGAACTGCGAGAACGCCGCAGCTGCGATTCCGGATCGCGGACTGGAGAAAATGGGAGT